>NZ_JASHAT010000010.1:0-91215 GCF_047464965.1 Streptococcus mitis | reverse complement strand
TCCTCCTTCAGCGTTCTACTTGCATGTATTAGGCACGCCGCCAGCGTTCGTCCTGAGCCAGGATCAAACTCTCATTAAAAGTTTGAGTTCTCACTCATTTCTGTCACTGACAGATTTATTGTTTTTTCATTGTTCAGTACTACAACCTTAGTTGTAGTGCCCTGCACATTGGTTCGTCTTGTTCAGTTTTCAAAGGTCTTTGTCACTTACTTCTCTCAAGTGACAACTATATTAGTATATCACAGGTGCTTTCGCTTGTCAACACTTTTTTGAAACTTTTTTTATCTTTTTTCATCAAGTGTTCCATCCGCAACATACCATAGTCCGTACGGGATTCGAACCCGTGTTACCGCCGTGAAAAGGCGGTGTCTTAACCCCTTGACCAACGGACCAGAGTTATTTTCAACTCTTACTATTATACAGACTTTTCAAACTTTGTCAACTACTTTTTCTGTTTTTTTCAAATTAAGTAAAAAGAGCCAGAATTATACTGACTCTTCTATTGATTATTAAACTTAGAAGCACGTTCTTCTCCCCACCAATATGGGATTAGTTCTGCGACTTTCACCGTCTTTCTTGTATCGTAGTCCATCATGAATTCTGCATCTTTATTTTCAGCATTAAGCTCTAAAAGGAATTCTCTACAGGCACCGCAAGGCATGGCTGAACTTCCACCATAAGGTGGTTTATCTCGAAAGGCTAATACCTTCTTAACCTTAGTTTGTCCTGAAAATTGGTACATATTGAAGAGTGCCGCCCGTTCTGCGCAGAGATGGAAAACACCACAGGTTCCCTCCATACAGAATCCTGTAAATATTTGTCCATCTTCTGCTTCTACTGCGGCAACGACATGATTAGCATAAACAAAATCAGATACTTCATGTGGATTATACAATTTCTGTGCTTCTTCGTACATCTTTTCCCAGATGTCCATTATTGTACCCTTCTTACTTAGAGATTTCCTTTAACATATTTTCGATATGCTGGATTGATTTTTCACGACCTAACAAGAAGATCGTATCTGGCAATTCTGGCCCGTGCATTTCACCTGAAACAGCAATACGAATTGGCATGAAGAGATTTTTCCCTTTGATACCTGTTTCTTTTTGAACAGCTTTGATTTGTGGGAAGATATTCTCTGTTACAAATTCATCATCTGTCATCGCTTCAAGTTTTGCTTTGAAGGCTTCAAGAACTGTTGGGACTGTTTCTCCTGCCATGACTTTACGCTCTGCTTCGGTCAATTCTGGGAAATCTGAGAAGAAGAGATCTGTCAATGGGATAATCTCATCTACTGATTTCATTTGTGGTTTATAGAGCTCAACTAATTTTTCAGCCTTGTCAGTCAATCGACCTGCTTCTTCTAAGAATGGTTTTGCCATTTCAAAGATAGTTTCTAGGTCTGCATTCTTGATATAATCATTGCTCATCCAGTCTAGTTTTTTCTGGTCAAAGGCTGCTGGAGACTTGCTCAGGCGGTTTTTATCGAAAAGTTTAATGAGTTCTTCACGAGAGAAGATTTCATCTTCGCCACCTGGGTTCCAACCAAGAAGAGCAATAAAGTTAAAGACTGCTTCTGGTAAATAACCTTTTTTACGGTAGTCTTCGATAAACTGAAGGGTGTTGGTATCGCGTTTAGACAATTTTTTCCCAGTTTCAGAGTTGATAATCAAGGTCATGTGACCAAACTCTGGAGCTTCCCAACCAAGGGCTTCATAGACCATAAGCTGTTTTGGTGTATTAGCAATGTGGTCATCCCCACGGATAACATGGGAGATTTGCATATCATGGTCATCGATGACAACGGCAAAGTTGTAAGTTGGGTAACCGTCTTTCTTTTGGATGACCCAGTCACCACCAATATTGCCACCTTCAAATTCGATATCACCTTTGACCATATCATGCCACTTGTAGATACCTGACTCATTGACAGCCAAACGAACAGTTGGAATGATCCCTGCTGCTTCACGTTCTGCGATGTAAGCTGCTTTTTCTTCTTCACTCATACCAAGGTATTCATTGATGTAGCGTGGTGTTTCGCCAGCTGCTTCTTGGCGTTCGCGTTCGGCTGCCAACTCTTCTTCTGTAACGTAAGATTTGTAGGCTTTTCCTTCAGCTAGCAGTTGGTCGATGTATCTTTGATACAAGTCCAAACGCTCAGACTGGCGGTAATTTTCATGTGTTTCTGGGCTTTCATCCCAATCCATACCTAACCAGCGAAGGTTTTCAAGTTGTGAACGTTCACCATCCTCGACATGACGTTTACGGTCAGTATCTTCGATACGAATGATAAAAGTTCCACCATGATGACGTGCGTAAAGGTAGTTGAACAATGCTGTACGGGCATTCCCGATGTGTAGTAGTCCTGTTGGACTTGGTGCGTAACGTACGCGGATATCTTTTGACATAGTTTCTCCTATAAAGTCTCTAGGCGTCTGCCTTTTTGCTCTCTATATTATATCACAAGTCTTGGCTGAGTCCAATTGCTATGAATAAAGAGAGTAAAAAGAGTGGACAAACCACTCTTTTCTTCTATTATAGACGTGCGTTAAGTTCTTTGCTCAATTCTTCAAATCCTGGTTTTCCAAGAAGGGCGAACATGTTACGTTTATAAGCTTCAACACCTGGTTGGTCAAATGGGTTGATAGCATTCAAGTAACCAGAAAGGGCGATAGCCAATTCGAAGAAGTAGATTGTATAACCAAGAGTGAAAGCGTCTTGCTCTGGAAGAGTCACGTACATGTTTGGTACATCACCATCTGTGTGGGCAAGAAGAACACCGTCAGTTGCTTTTTTGTTTACAAAGTCAACGTCTTTTCCTTGAAGGTAACCAAGTCCATCAAGGTCTTCTTCCAAGCTAGGGATAATCACGTTTTTACGAGGTTTGTCAACACGGACAACTGTTTCAAACATGATACGAGTTCCTTCTTGGATAAATTGACCCAATGAGTGTAGGTCTGTTGAGAAATTAGCTGAAGTTGGGTAAATCCCTTTTTGGTCTTTTCCTTCTGTTCAGGCACCCCTTGTGGATGCATCTGCTGGAAATTCCCTTGCACTGACTGGCTAGTTTGATTGACTTGCCAATCAACCACTGCGTCATCTATTTTTTCTAATTTAGACCCAGAAGCCTGGACTTTTGGTCCAGGCTCTGAATCAATTTTTTAGACTTTTATTTTTCTAAATTGCTTGATTTGAAATTTTATTATGGTTAAGCAGTTTCAAAAATCTGAATGGTAGAATCTTTATCAATTACTACCGCTTGATCTGCTACAACATGGAGTGTACCAGGAAGGCTGCCCTCTTTTGAACCATCAAAAGAAATCGTGATATGGCCCAGTCCAGTTAAATTTTTTTCTACTACATTTCCTACGGCAGTAATCGAATATTCCTGACTATCTACCACCAGCTTTCCACCTTCTAGTATTGCACCTAGAAGATTTTTGTTATCGATTTTAAAACAATACTCTGCTAAGTCTTCCGGAGCTTCTTCTCCAAACAAAATGAGCATATTGGCATCTTGAATCATATTCTGAGCTTCAGGCCCCACTTGAATTACTTTAGCTTCAAAAATTTTCTTCATCTAATTCCTATTCATCCTTTCTCAAATCTGTCATAAACTTATGCTTATAGATAAGTTTAACATAATAGTTGCTATGTTTACGTGCATCTATCAAAGGTTTACTGATAAAGGCCAATACTAGCTATCCAAGCTACTAGCACCCGCGGAACACCATTGAGAAAGCGTGAATAAAGCACAGAAGGGACACCAACCTCAACTGTTTCAGCCTTGGCTTCAGATAGACCGAGTGCTACAGGAATGAAATCACAACCGTTTTGAGTGTTGATAGCAAATATAGCTGGCAGAGCCATTTGGGGCGGAATATTCCCTTTGCCGATTTCAACTCCAATTAAGGTTCCAATAATCTGACTGATAACAGCTCCGGGGCCTAACAAAGGAGATAGGAATGGCAAGGAACAGATAAAGCCAATCAAAATGAGTCCCCAGATGTTCCCAGCTAGGGGAACCATTAATTTTGCCAGCCAATTTCCAACACCTGAACCTTGAATAACCCCAATCAGCAAGGAAACAAAGGCCATGAAAGGAATGATCGTGTTGAGCATTGTTTGGATGGCTTCACGAGCAGCCTGGTTGAAAGTCGCAACGACCTTCCCAGCGCCCATCCCAATTCTTGCTACAATACTTGTTTCAGCTTTTTGCTCTGTAATTTTTTTACTAGTATCGTAAGTTGGCTTTTCTGTTACCACAGTTGTCGCTTTTTCGTCTTCATTAGCAGCAGAAATTTGATTAAGGCCAACTGCTGACACATAGATTTCCTCGGTTATATATTGAGCTAGAGGCCCACTTTTCCCTGTAGCGACAATATTTATTGTAGGGATCCCCTTTTTAGGATAAATACCACAGCGAAGAGTACCGCCACAATCCACGATTGCTAAAGCAATTTCCTCATCTGGGATAGAAGTTTTAAACCCATTAACAGCTTCCATACCGGTCAAATCAGCAATTTTATCCACAATATCTGGCTTTTCTCCTCCGCCAGTGATATAGATGAATTTATGCTTAGCTTCACTAGGTGTAATGACCAAAGGTCCTCCGAAACCGCCATTTCCTTTAACAACTTTTATACTCTTATATGACATAATTTCACTCTTTCTATAAATCAAATGTTTTACTCAAGGTAACACCTTGCTGTTTTGCTACATAAGCAGTTGTAAAATCGGTCACCCAACCGCCTACAAAGTTCATGACAAGCCCAACAAGCATGTAACGAATGGCTAAGTCCATTTGACTTAAACCTAAAGTTTGAATTCCTGTTGCAATTCCCATCCATACAAATAATTCCCCAGGATTGATATGTGGAAATACACCATTTGAAGTATGGCAAAACTGCATCTGAGCTGCTACAAAACTAGGTTTATAATATTCTGGTAAGAAACGTCCCATACTGATTGCCATCGGATTTCCCAGCATAAAAGCTGAAATGAAAGGTAAAATCATATACCGGCTAACAGGATTTTTGGCAGAAATCTTAGCCAAGGAATTGACCTTCTCTTCTCCCAAGAAAGCGATAAGGGTATTCATTGCAATCAATAGCATTAAGACAAGTGGTACAATATTTGTCATCCAGCTAATAAAGGTTTCTCCACCTAATTGGAAGAGTTTCATAAAACTCTCTGCAAAATTTGTAATGTGATTCATAAGGAACTCCCTTTCTTATTTTTTTTAAATAACTGTTTAATAGATAATTGTAAGTAATTCGCATAAAAGCCGAATCCCAGAAAAGAATCAGATGAACTTGTCTCTTTCTCAATACCTGCCTCATGCCAAAGATAGACTTTTCTAGCATCTTCTATGGCTGATTGCATCAACTTATTTTCTTTTCTCACAAGAGGATTATACTTGTCAAAATAATGGATGTCTTCTCCAACATAATCGTCCATATTTTGAAAACGTGCTAAGATTGTGACTCCTTGCATTTTGCTAGCTTTAAGAACCCGACCGTTTTCATCAACCGCGAACATGACAATCGTACCGGATTTGATTCTTCCGGACTTCCTGCCAATCGCTACGCGCCCCAGTCTTCGGAGCATCGTATAGGTCTTATTGAAGTCTTTGAGTTGCTGCCAGCCGAGGAACATTTGAAATATATAAGCTGCCATGACAAATACAGCGAAAATTATTAGCGAATTCATTAAAATACTCCTTTGCTCTTAGAAAATGATAGAAACTCTGTCTCTGTTTCTACAGCCCTCAATGCTTCTTTTAGAGAAGGCTCTCCTGCAATTCGAAAAATGTCGTCATACAATTCCAGCAATTCACTTTCCATTTTTCTTTCAATTTCTGAGGGTATAGCGACTAGAAAGATAAATTCAATCCAATCATCTCCTTTTTGATAAGGCTCTTCTAGTTTTCCAAACATTAAAATAGTTTTTGCATAACCTTGGTTAATTGTATGGGGAAAAGCAATTCCTCCGCCAAAAACGGTTGATTGTTTTTTCTCCCTATCAATTATCCGATTTCTAAAACCTTCATCAATCATCTGAAGTTTCTCTAACTCTGCAACCATATTTAGCAAGTATTGATGATAGGTTTTTTGTGGACCTAATCGAACAAATCGTAAGCTGACTGTTTCTAGATTTCTTTGATGAAAAGCATTGGCTCTCTGCCATTCTTCCCGCAACCATTGATCATCAAAAAGATGATTAACTTGAATGACTGGAGATTTAGAATCTTTATATTTTAGAGGAACTGTCGTAAAAATCGCGAAATAGTCCTGATTCAAATCCAGATTAAAATCCTCTTCAGAATACTGAGTAATGTCTACATCATTTCCAAGGATTCGTCTGAGTTGCTGAATAATCATCGCAGCAGTTCCTCTTCCTGTTGTGCAAACTACAGCTATCTGCTTGCGAGAACTATTTACAATAGAGTTTTGCTTTCTTAAAATCATTTCAAAATACAAAGCCAAATATCCGATTTCAGATAATTCCAATTCAGAACCAAAAATTGCAGATAGTTCTTCTCCAGCAATTTTCGCCATTTCAAAAGCAAAAGGATATTGAGTTTGAACCTCGCCATGAAATATATCATTAGCTTGCACATGGAAAATCAGTCGATTGATTAAGGGGCCTAGATGAGACTTGATTTCTTCAAATAATTCTTCATCATCAAAGTTAACCAACATTGTTTCTTTGACTTTCTTGACAATCCCTTGAAAAATGTTTGCAAGCTGTTCAGATTGATAAGACGGCTTGCTTAAAGTGTCAATAAAACGGACATTAAAAGGAAAACACAAAAAGTCTATTTCAAACTGACTGAGGGAAATCTTATAAGTCATCACAATATGATAGATTAATTTCTCAACCAAAGGGGTCTCTGTTAAATCATTCCTATAGTAAGGAATAGGACAACTCAACACCCTAGATGCATGAATACGCTCCACCATAATTGAAATGGTCTTTCGAAGGAGTTCCTTTGTTTCTTTCGGGATTTTATACTCCTGGAGTAGCGTCTCCAGAAAAGAAGATGTTGCCTCGGTGAGTGTCCTTCCTTCAAAGTAAGGGGCCACTTGGTGAATATAGAGCAAGCGCAAATTCAGCTCGTCCCCCAAGACCTCCAGCCCACGGTTGGGCTTTCCTGAAATAGTGATAGAGTAACTCTCTGCCAAAGATTTTACTTGTTTTAAATCCTTATTAAGGGTACTTCTACTAACACCTGCTTCCTCAGCCAAGTCGTCAATAAGAAGAGGGGAGTTTGACTTAATTAAACGTTTTAGTAAATAGGCAATTCTTTTACTGGAAGAATTGAAGTCACTCTCCTGTTTTAAACTACCAGATAAAATCCTTTCCAACTCTGTATAGTCATACACTTCTAACATTAACTTATCATCTTGTGAGATAATCTGGATATTAGGAGCCAAAACATCATTTAATTGTTGGATACTCTTTTGCAAGGTTTGCATACTAATATCCAGCTCTGAGCGCATATCTACCAAGGAATAAGTTGGCTGTGAGACCATTTTTCTAAAATGTTATACCATCGATTTACTAAGGTCAACTCTCTTCCTCACCTTCATTTTTTTAACCGCGAGTTTTCCCTCCAGCAATATTTGTAGTGACTCCAGTTATATAGCTAGAACGATCTGAAATATAGAATGCTACAAGATCAGCTACTTCCCGTAGTTTACCACTTCGTCCCAAAGGAGTTGTTGAAGTTGAAGCATAACCAGCTCGAATATCTTCTACCGTCTTTCCACGGGTATAAGCAAGAGCTTCCTCATAAGAAAGAGTTCGAAGCCCCGTAGCTTCCATAATTCCTGGAGCAATTCCAACCACACGTACACCATGCTTACCCAGCTCTTTCGCCCATGAACGAGTGTAACTATAGACTGCTGCTTTTGTTGCAGCATAGGCACTTTGTCCTTCAGAACCTTCCAAACCTGCTTCTGAAGCCATGTTCACAATTACACCTTTTCTATTTTTCACTAAAATACGTCCTACTGCCTGACTAACCAAATACAAACCTTTTTGATTAATCATTGTTACTTTTTCAAACGTTTCATCGTCTAACTCGTAAGGACCTTTAGGATTTTCTGCATCAATTAATAATCTGGGAACATTAATCCCTGCATTATTGACTACCGCATCAATATTGCCAAATCTTTCAACTATTTTGGCAACACCCTCTTCTACTTCAGAGCGAGAAGTTACATCAACTTTTACAAATAATAGATTCGGGTGACGCAAATCGTTGTCGCTAAGATCAAAATTCGCTACATTGACTCCTAATTCCAGCAATTCTTCAACGATTGCCTTACCGATCCCAGATGACGCGCCAGTCACAAGAACTGTTTTGCCTTTTATGTTTAACCAATCATTCATTTTGATACCTCTCAAATTTTATTTACAAGGCAATTATACAGCGCTTTCATAAAAGAATTAAGACACTCTTTTTTACACTTTTAAAAAAAATGATAAACTAATTAAGAGGCTTGTACTAAAAATCCACAAGAAATGAACTTGTGGATCTTTTTATATTCTAAATGAACTCAAAGCATATGAGAATCAAAGGCGTGCATTCAACTCAGCACCCAGCTCTTCAAAGCCTGGTTTCCCAAGAAGAGCAAACATGTTTTTCTTATAAGCTTCAACTCCAGGCTGGTCAAATGGATTGATACCATTCAGGTAGCCAGAAAGAGCAATAGCCAACTCAAAGAAGTAAATAGTGTAGCCCAAAGTGAACTCATCTTGCTCAGGCAGTGTCACAAACATATTTGGAACTCCACCATCAGTGTGTGCTAACAGCACTCCATCTGTAGCTTTTTTATTGACAAAGTCAACATCTTTTCCTTGCAAGTAGCCAAGACCGTCCAAGTCTTCTGCCAATTCAGGAATCAGCACATTTTTGCGAGGTTTATCTACACGGATAACTGTTTCAAAGAGGATACGGGTACCTTCCTGGATAAATTGTCCCAGAGAGTGCAAGTCTGTTGAGAAGTTAGCTGAAGTTGGATAAATCCCTTTTTGGTCTTTCCCTTCTGACTCACCAGCCAGTTGCTTCCACCACTCAGAGAAGTATTGCAGAGATGGTTCATAGTTAGCTAGAACTTCTGTCAGATAACCTTTACGGTACAAGATATTGCGTACAACTGCATATTGATATGCTTCATTTTCAGCCAACTTATCAGAAGCATAAGCCTTGCGAGCAGCATTTGCTCCTTCCATTAACTTGCTGATATCAGCTCCTGCAGCTGCGATTGGCAAGAGCCCCACTGCTGTCAATACTGTAAAACGACCACCTACACTATCAGGCACTACAAAAGTATCCCAGCCATTAGCATCTGCTTCAACCTTAACTGCACCTTTAGCGCGGTCTGTAGTTGCGTAGATACGTTGGTTAGCTTCTTCTTGACCGTACTTCTTAACCAAGAGTTCTTTGAAGACACGGAAAGCAATAGCCGGTTCAGTTGTTGTACCTGATTTAGAAATCACGTTTACTGAGAAATCTTTGTCTGATACATAGTCTACCAAATCAGCCAAATAGCTTGAAGAGATAGAGTTTCCAGCATAGAGGATCTGAGGTGCCTTGCGTTCTTCCTTTCTTTGCAAGTTTACAAATGAATTATTCAAGAAATCAATAGCTGCACGAGCTCCTAAATAGGAACCACCAATACCGATTACGATCAATACCTCACTATCAGATTGGATTTTAGCAGCAGCCTTTTGAATACGAGCAAATTCATCTTTGTCATATTCTTCAGGTAAGTTCAACCAGCCAGTCATTTCTGCCCCAGGACCTGTACCATTTCGCAGAGCAGAATCTGCTGCTGTTACTTGTGATTGCATGTATTCCACTTCATGTGGTGCAACAAATTTGTCTAAAACTTTTGAATAATCAAATTTAATATGTGACATGTTATTCCTCCAATATTTCTTCTTTTCTATCATAACGCTTACCTTCGTTTTTTTCAAGTTTTTTTGTCGAATTTCTCCAATTTTTATCAGAATTCAAACGTTTGCGTAAAAATGCCACATTCCAAAAATTTTGAAAAAATAAAATAAAGAACGACCAGATGTCCCAGTCGTCACAGTTCACTCAATAAATACTCAAATAATTCTAAATTGCCATCTTCTTCATTAACCAGAAACTCTGGATGCCACTGCAAACCAATAATGCGGTGCTCATCGATAGACTCAATCGCTTCGATGGTCTGGTCTCTTGGATCAATAGCCGTTACACGAAAATTAGGTGCCAAATCTTTAATACTTTGACGATGGACGGAGTTGACCTGACTTTCTTTTCCAAATAGCTTAGCCACCACGCTTCCTTCTACTGTCTCAATAGAGTGAGATGTTCCGAAAGGTAGGCCTTGCCAGTGACCTTCGATTTCTTGATTGAGCGTTCCACCAAAGGCAACATTGACAAGTTGAACACCGCGACAGATTGCCATGATTGGTTTATTCTGACGAAGCGCTTCCTTCAAGAGTGCCAATTCAAATTCGTCACGGACTAGATTGTAATCATCGCTCTCGATGGTCTTTTTCTCTCCATAAAATTGAGGATGAACATTTTGGCCTCCTGTCAAAATGAGTTTGTCAATCATTTCCACATAATCGCGTACAACTGACTCATCACCAACAGGAATGACTAAAGGGAGACCACCGACTTGACGAATGCTCTCTGCGAATCTACAAGATACAGATGAATGAATGTTTTTTCCTTCCGCGTCTACGGGACATAGATTTGCAGCAACTCCTACAACCGTTCTAGGCATGATGTCTCTCCTTTTGAATATTAACGATAGTCCTATCATATCACTCAAAACGACTTTCGTCTAATATGTTTTTTTAAAGGCTGTGATAAAAATTTTTTATGGACAAGAAAAAGCTGCCCACATAGGACAACTTTTTTCTTATTCAAAAACAAATTGATTGTGATAGAGTTCTGAGTAGAATCCACCTAGTTTTAAGAGTTCATGGTGGTTACCACGTTCAATGACTTCTCCATCTTTAAGAACAATAATCTGGTCTGCATTGAGAATAGTTTTCAAGCGGTGGGCAATGACAAAACTAGTTCTACCTGCTACAACCGCCTCCATGGCATGCTGAATCTTGCTTTCTGTCACCGTATCTACGTTTGAAGTGGCTTCATCGAGAATGAGAACTTCTGGATCTGTCATCAGCGTTCGAGCGATGGAAATCAATTGCTTCTGCCCTGTTGAGAAGATGCTCTGGTCATCATCGATAAGGGTATCGTATTTATCAGGCAAGCTTTCAATATAGTCATGAATATGGGTTGCCTTGGCTGCTGTCTCAACCATTTCTTGACTAGCATCTGGCACACCGAAACGGATATTGTCTCGAATCGTTCCACTAAATAAGACCGAATCCTGCAAAACAATTCCCACCTTGCTTCTAAGACTATCTAAATCATAGTTACGGATGTCTTTGCCGTCAAAATAAATACCACCAGCATCAACATCATAAAAGCGATTGATGAGGTTCATAATAGTCGTTTTCCCTGACCCAGTCGGACCAACAACTGCTGTCATCTGGCCTTTTGGAGCGGAAATGCTGACATCTTTCAAAATAGGTTTATCAGGCAAGTATGAAAAATCAATATGACTGATTTCAACACCTTCTTGCAACTTAGTGAAGATTGGAGCCTTTTCAGGTCGGATTTCTTCCTCTGCGTCAAACATTTCCTGAATCCGTTCAGCACCTGTAAAGGCCAACTGAAGACTTCCCCAACTAGCTGCAACTTGGATAATAGGCTGGTAGTACTGCTGTGAAAATTGGGCAAACATAACAATCAAACCTAGGGCTGTACTTGTTTCAATAGACTTATCATTCAAAAGTACAGCTGAACCAGCAAAGATGACGACGGCTGTATTAACCAGACTCATCCCATTCATGACAGGGAAAAGAATTCCTGAGAACATTCTTCCTTTAAAGGTTGCCTTGCGTACGCGCTCATTTTGTTCAAGAAATCCTGCCATCATATCCTCTTGAATCCCTTGAACAATGACAGCTTTTTGACCTGAGATACTCTCATCCATATAGGCGTTGAGTTTCCCTACCTCTTTCTGCTGGAGATTGGTGTATTTGCGTGCCATTTTTACGATGAAAATCAGCATGAGGAAGGCTATTGGTGTGCTGGCAATGGTGATGAGAGCCAGCGTCACATTCCTCGAAAACATGACAAGAATCAGACCGATATATAAAACAATATTGCTCATGACCTGAATCAAGCTTTCGTTAAAGGCTTGGAGGATATTATCCAAATCACTGGTAAAACGAGACAGGATATCTCCATCTTGTCGGCGGTCAAAGAAAGAAACCGTCAAGCGAGCAAGCTTACCGAAGAGGCCTTTGCGCATCTCGTTAGTCGACTCTGCAATCACACGCGTCATGAGACACATGTATATCACACTAGAGATAAATAGAACCAAAACCAGCAGTCCAAGATTGACCATGATTCCTGATAGACTTTGCCAAACAAGTTCTGGATTGCCATCTTGATAAGCTTGAACTAAATTGGCTAGCTCTGTTACCGCTTGTCCAGAAAAGACCGGAAAGAGGGCTTGGGCAAGAGTTGCTAAAACAATCATCAGGATAACAACTACAAATGATAGCTTATAGACTTTAAAATAATTCCAAAAAAATTGAACTGTCTTCATTTTACTCCTCCTTTCCTTTCTGTGTTTCGTAGATTTCACGGTAAACAGTATTATTGGCAACCAAGTCTGCATGCGTACCTTGACCAATCAATCGTCCTTGATCTAGAACCAAAATTTTATCTGCATGGACAACCGAGCTAATCTTTTGCGCGATGATAATGGTTGTCGTTCCCTTCAAGTCCTTATTCAAGGCTTCTTGCACCAGGCGCTCTGACTTGGCATCCAAGGCCGAGGTCGAATCGTCAAAAATCAAAATACGTGGATTGCTAACAATCCCACGCGCAATCGACATCCTTTGCTTTTGCCCACCAGAGAAGTTGGTTCCCCGTTCCTCAACTGGACTTTCAAAGGTTTTCTCCATACGATGAATGAATTCACTAGCTTGGGCAATGTTGGTTGCTCGCTCCATTTCAAATAGAGTGGCATCACCCTTACCCTGTCTCAAGTTATCTGCAATCGTTCCACTAAAGAGAATGGCACGTTGGAGAACGATAGAAACTGTTTTACGCAGGGTCCCTTCACTCACTTCTCGAATATCCTTGCCTCCAATTTTGATAGCCCCTTCCTGCGGATCAAAGAGACGTGGAATCAATTGAGCCAAGGTTGATTTTCCTGCACCAGTGGCTCCAACGACACCAACCATCTGACCAGGTTCAATAGTAAAGCTTACATCTTTCAGCATCGGTTCCTTGTCCATTGGATAGGTAAAGGTCACATTTTCAAAGCTAAGACTTCCAACCAACTCTTCATCTGGGACATCCTTAAACGTCATAGCTGGCTCTGCATCCAGAATTTCTCGAATACGACGCATGGAAATCATAGCACGACTGACAGAATTTCCTAAAAATCCAACCATAACAATAGTAAAGATAATCTGGCTTAGGTAATTAACAAAGGAAGCAATGGAGCCAACAACCGATGGATCCGATTGAACCATCCCTGCAACTAGCCAAATAGAGAGGAAAACCGCCCCATAGCCGACCAACATCATAAAGGGTTCCACTACTGAAAAGGCATAACCAATGTAAAGGTTTTGACCAAGAAGCTCGTCTGAGACATCTGTAAACTTCGCAAACTGCTCTTTTTCTTGGACAAAGGACTTGACCACACGAACACCGCGCAGATTTTCCTTGGCGATAGCATTGATGCGTTCAAGAAGGGTTTGAAACTTGGCAAAACGTTGCCCCATCATCCCCATCATGACAGCAGTCAAACCAAAAATCAAGATCACCATGAGAACAATCACCCACCACAGAGAGGGCAAAGTTTGAACCGCAAGGATAAACGAACCGATGAACAAGAGAGGAAGTCTGAACAGAATTTGGAAGGTCATCATGACGACATTTTGAATCTGGTTGATATCATTTGTCATGCGAACGACTAGATTTCCCGCATTAAATTGTTCAATATTGGCATAAGAAAAGGTTTGGATTTTACGGAAGGCGTCCTCCCGAAGATCGGATGAAACTCCTTGGGCAATATAGGCTGCAAGGACAACATTGAGACCACCAGCAACCAGACCGACCAAGGCCACACCAATCAACCAAGCCCCGATACTATAAATAGCTTCATATTTCCCAGCAAGTAGGGCGTCTAACACTTCCTGTAGATAACGCGGTTGCAGAAGTGAACTAGTAACCATCAAGCCTGTCATCAGAAGCGAAGCCAAGGCCTGCCACTTGTAGGTTTTTACTTTCTGAATCAGCATATTTTCTCCTTAAAAAATAGACAAAAGGGAGCGACAATGCGTCAGCTCCTTTTCATTCTGTTTGTGTGATGTTATTCTAGCAAAAAAGTGGAGGATTGTCAAAGAAGTCTCCTTAATACAGCTAGAATGACTAGTAATTTTCTCTTTATAGTTTCTGTTTTAACTCGACCAAGACATTCATAGCCTGCATAGGTGTCATGTTGTAAATATCCAATTTAGCTAATTCTTCTAGGATAGGATGCTCTTCTGCCGTATCAAAGAGTGAAATCTGCTCAGTGACGGCACTTGTTTGTCTCATAGGAGCAGGACTTTCTGTTCCTTGACTCTCTAGCTGAGTCAAAATCTTATCCGCCCTTACTAAAAGGTCTGCTGGCAAGCCAGCAATCTTGGCAACATGGATACCGTAGGATTTATCGGCTGGTCCTGGTTCAATCTTGTGAAGGAAGGTGACCTGCCCATCCTGCTCCAAGGTTGCCACGTGGACATTGACCAAGTGTTGTAAACTAGACTCCAGACTAGTCAACTCATGGTAGTGGGTCGCAAAGAGGGTCTTGGCTCCGATATGCTCGTGAATGTATTCGATTATAGACTGAGCAAGAGCCATACCGTCGTAAGTTGCAGTTCCCCGTCCCAATTCATCAAAGAGAATGAGAGAGTTCTTGGTCGCATGCGAAATGGCATTGTTGGCCTCCATCATCTCCACCATGAAGGTTGACTGACCTGAAACCAAGTCATCTGCTGCTCCGATACGGGTAAAGATCGCATCAAAAATAGGTAAATAGGCGCTTTCTGCCGGTACATAGGAACCCATCTGGGCCATTATCGCCGTCATGGCTAACTGACGCATATAGGTTGACTTCCCACTCATGTTGGGCCCTGTAATCAGTTGAATACTGGTATCTTCTGCCATCTGAATCGTATTTGGAATATAGGTCTGAGCCCCCATAACCTTTTCAACGACAGCATGGCGCCCTTTCTGGATATCAATTCGCGAATCCTCTCCAAACTCTGGCCGAATCAAATGCTGGGTTTCAGCCACAACCGCCAGACTCTGTAAGACATCAACTGTCGCAATTCCTTGAGCTAGAGCCTGCAAACGCTGGATATACTTGCTGACTTCCTCACGAATACGCATAAAAATTTCGTATTCGAGATTGGCTGACTTCTCACGCGCCTCCAGCATATCTCCCTCGATACGGGCTAATTCTTCGGTTCCAAAACGTTCTGAATTTTTCAGCGTCGCCTTGCGGAAAAAGTGAGCAGGCACATTTCCCAGTTGCGAATTGGTCACATGGAAATAGTAGCCATCCTTTTTATTATAGACAATCTTAAGTGCGCTAATACCAGAGTTTTCTCGCTCCTTGGCCTCAATTTCAGCAATCCAACCAGTCCCTTCTCTGAGAACGCGACGGTACTTGTCTAAAGTCTCATCAAATCCAGTTCGGATAATTCCCCCATCTGTAATCACATGAGGAGCTTCAGGAGCAATAGCAGCGCTAATCAAACTCTCCAACTCAGGGATTCCATCCAACTGTTCGATAAGATAGGCCAGAGCAGACTGCTCCATGCCTTCTAAAATCGCACGAATCCGTGGCACACTAGACAAGGTAGTCGCCAACTGCAAGAGATCCTTAGGATTGGTTTTGCCAAAAGAAACACGACTAGCCAAGCGCTCAATGTCATAAACACCCTTGAGACTGTCTGTCAAATCACTACGCTCAAAGAAATGGTCGAGAAAGACCTGCACTACCTCTTGACGTTGGATGATTCGCTCCTTATCAATCAAGGGGCTATGAATCCAAGAACGCAAGAGACGCATACCCATGGCTGTTTTGGTTTCATCCAAAAGCCAGAAAAGACTGCCTTGCTTCTTGCCTGACCGGGCATTCTCAACCAAATCCAGACTAGCCTTGGTCGCATAATCCATCTGCAAGAAATCCTTGATTTCATAGCGGATAACAGGTTTGAGGTGGTTCAATTCCCTCATCTGGGTTCGATGGACATACTGGAGCAACTTACTAGATGCCGCTTGCTCCACAGCTACTAATCGTGAATCCAGTAAATGAAGGTCTTCAAAGCCTTCTTTTTCATAGGAAAGTACCAGATTCATCTGACGACTAAGGATTTGTTCCTCTTCCTCAGACAAGTCATAACCCAGCACCACTTCTCGCGCCTTGAGATTACGGATTTCCCCACAAACCAGCGTGAAATCCAAAAGACCTGTCACATAAAAGTCACCCGTCACCAGGTCCATATAAGCTAGGCCAAATTGATTGCCAGCACGGTCTATGGCAACCAAAAAATTATTCTGACTATCCGGCTTACTACTATCGACCACTGTCCCAGGTGTAATGACCTGAACAACCTCTCGTTTCACAACCCCAACTGCTTGTTTAGGATCTTCCATCTGCTCTGCGATAGCTACCTTATAGCCCTGCTCAATCAAGACATCGATGTACTGTTGAGCAGAATGATAGGGGACACCCGCCATAGGAATCGGATTGTCGGCATTCTTGTTGCGACTCGTTAAGGAAATCTCCAGAATCTGCGCAGCATTGACCGCATCCTCATAAAATAATTCATAAAAATCACCCATCCGAAAGAGCAAAAAAGCATCTGGATATTGCTTTTTAATATCCACATACTGTTGCATGCCGGGTGATAGCTTTTCTGTCGTCATTGTACGTCTCTCCTTGTCAAAAATAAGTCTTGAGAGCGACTCTCAAGACCTTACTTATCTTTCATCAAATCTAGCAAACGATCTTCCATGAGTTTGGCAACGTGCTGGTCTCGACAAATAACCAATAAGGTATTGGCACCAGCAACTGTTCCTAAAATCCATTCATCCTTGTTTGCATCTACAATATTTGCCAAAACAGAGGCTTCTCCCAATTTGGTATGAAGTACCAAGGTAAACTCTGCTCTTGCAACACCTTCTAAATGATGAGACAAAAATTCAACCAAATCAATCTTTTCTGTCTCATTTGCTAGTACATAATACACCATATCATTTTTCTTGACCTTGGTCAAGCCGATTTCGCGCAAATCACGAGACAGGGTTGTCTGCGTCACAAAAACATTGTGCGCCTCCAACCGATCTTGAATTTCTTTTTGTGTACTTAACTTCTCCTCAGTAATCATTTTTTTTATTAACTGATGACGATCTCTTTTTCTCATAAAATCCTCTTATATGCATATTTATAACTATTTTTATAACTATATTATACCAAAAAAATAGGAGATTTCAAAAATTTTTTCTTCTTTCTTTAAAATTGTGATAAAATAGTAGAAAAGTCCAAAAAGGAGCTCTTAATGAATACAAAAGAATTGATTGCTAGCGAATTGGCTAGCATCATTGATAGCCTGGACCAAGAGGCTATTTTAAATTTACTGGAAACCCCTAAAAACTCAGAAATGGGAGACATTGCTTTCCCTGCTTTTTCACTTGCAAAAGTCGAACGTAAAGCACCTCAAATGATCGCGACTGAACTGGCTGAAAAAATTAACAGCCAAGCCTTTGAAAAGGTTGTCGCAACAGGACCTTACGTCAACTTCTTCCTTGATAAATCTGCTATTTCTGCTCAAGTGTTGCAAGCGGTTATCACTGAAAAAGAACACTATGCTGATCAACATATTGGCAAACAAGAAAATGTTGTTATCGACATGTCTAGTCCCAATATCGCTAAACCATTTTCTATTGGTCACCTACGCTCAACTGTTATCGGAGATAGCTTGTCACATATTTTCCAAAAAATCGGTTATCAAACGGTCAAGGTCAACCATTTGGGAGACTGGGGTAAACAGTTTGGGATGCTGATTGTTGCCTACAAAAAATGGGGTGACGAAGAAGCTGTAAAAGCTCATCCAATCGATGAACTCCTTAAACTCTATGTCCGCATCAACGCTGAAGCTGAAAATGACCCTAGCTTGGATGAAGAAGCACGCGAATGGTTCCGTAAACTTGAAAATGGAGATGAGGAAGCTCTCGCTCTTTGGCAATGGTTCCGTGATGAAAGTTTGGTGGAATTTAACCGCCTTTACAATGAATTGCAAGTCGAATTTGACAGCTATAACGGGGAAGCCTTCTACAACGATAAGATGGATGCAGTTGTAGACATTCTTTCTGAAAAAGGACTTCTTGTTGAGTCAGAAGGTGCCCAAGTTGTCAATCTTGAGAAATATGGAATTGAACATCCAGCCCTTATCAAGAAATCTGATGGTGCAACTCTCTATATCACTCGTGACTTGGCTGCAGCCCTTTACCGTAAAAACGAATACCAATTTGCTAAATCTATCTATGTCGTTGGTCAAGAGCAATCTGCCCACTTTAAACAGCTCAAAGCTGTCTTGAAAGAAATGGGCTACGACTGGAGTGAAGACATTACTCATGTTCCTTTTGGTTTGGTTACAAAAGAAGGGAAGAAACTCTCTACTCGTAAAGGGAATGTCATCTTACTAGAGCCTACTGTTGCAGAGGCTGTTAGCCGTGCCAAGGCCCAAATCGAAGCTAAAAATCCTGAACTGGAAAATAAAGACCAGGTAGCGCATGCTGTTGGTGTTGGAGCCATTAAATTCTATGACCTCAAAACCGACCGTACAAATGGATACGACTTCGACCTAGAAGCTATGGTATCCTTCGAGGGTGAAACTGGACCTTATGTTCAATACGCCTACGCTCGTATCCAATCTATCTTACGCAAAGCGGATTTCAAACCAGAAACAGCTGGCAACTATAGCTTGAATGATACTGAAAGCTGGGAAATCATCAAACTCATCCAAGACTTCCCACGTATTATCAACCGTGCGGCGGATAACTTTGAACCTTCTATCATTGCTAAATTTGCAATTAGCCTAGCTCAAGCCTTCAACAAATACTATGCACATACACGTATCTTGGATGAAAGTCCAGAACGCGACAGCCGTCTAGCCCTCAGCTACGCAACCGCAGTCGTTCTCAAAGAAGCCCTTCGCTTGCTTGGAGTAGAAGCGCCAGAGAAGATGTAAATCGCCAAAGTTACTTGATTGCAAAGCAATCTAAGTAACTAACGCCAAATCCTGTCAGGAATTTGGCTAGGCACTTCACTAGTAAAGAAACATAAATATTATCGATTTATGTTTCTTTACGTCGTAACCAGAGACACTTGCCTAAACGCCTCACTAAATTGGTCAACCAAATCTATTAATTGGCTTAGTGGCTGGTGGCAATCTTCAAGTCACTAGAATGCAAGGCAATCTAAGCAACGAATGTCAAACCCTATCAGGGATTTGGTTAGGCGCTTCACTAATTCAATCTACTCACTACTACTTCTTTATCATACAGGGAGATATTCTATGAGCCAATATGCTTATATCCTCGTTGTAATTAGCTTGGTGTTCCTTTTTCTGCTCAATAAGTACGAGAAGGAGAGACTTCAAAGGCTCTACCAAGAACAACTTTTGAAGGATGAAACATTTAGGACTGATATCAAAGAGAAAATTCACACGACTGAAAATATCAATGATGTCATTGCTTACATCAATAAAACTTATCATCTGGGAATGTTGCTATCAAAAGACATTACAGATCAATTGAAATAAACCGAGCTATTCTTTTAAGGAATATAAAAACCGAGCCTGAGAGTTTAATACTTAGGCTCTGTTTTTGTATATTTTTCAAGTAACAAAGCTACCACTCCCCAGCAATGCAAGTGCAAAATCCTCTAGAATATGATAGAATAATGAAAAGGACTCTATTAAGGAGGAAAACATGGAAAAACAAACCGTCGCCGTCTTGGGGCCTGGTTCTTGGGGAACTGCCCTTTCACAAGTCTTAAATGACAATGGACACGAGGTACGTATTTGGGGAAATCTTCCCGAGCAAATCAATGAAATTAATACCTATCATACTAACAAGCACTACTTTAAAGATGTCGTTCTAGATGAAAATATCATTGCCTACACTGACTTAGCAGAGGCATTAAAAGATGTGGATGCGATTTTGTTTGTTGTCCCAACAAAAGTGACACGACTTGTTGCCCAACAAGTTGCAAAAACCTTGGATCATAAGGCTATCATCATGCACGCATCAAAGGGATTAGAACCTGATAGCCATAAACGATTGTCAACCATCCTTGAAGAAGAAATTCCTGAACATCTCCGCAGTGATATTGTCGTTGTTTCAGGGCCTAGTCATGCGGAAGAAACCATTGTACGTGACCTGACTTTAATCACTGCTGCTTCTAAAGATTTACAAACAGCTCAATACGTTCAAGAACTCTTTAGTAATCACTACTTCCGACTTTATACCAATACGGATGTTATTGGAGTTGAAACTGCTGGTGCTCTTAAAAATATTATTGCTGTCGGTGCTGGAGCTTTACATGGTTTGGGATTTGGTGACAATGCCAAGGCAGCCATCATCGCTCGAGGCTTGGCAGAAATTACCCGCCTAGGAGTAGCACTTGGGGCCAGTCCATTGACCTATAGTGGCTTATCCGGTGTAGGAGACTTGATCGTAACGGGAACCTCCATCCACTCTCGTAACTGGAGAGCCGGAGATGCTCTTGGTCGTGGAGAATCTCTAGCTGATATCGAAGCCAATATGGGCATGGTGATTGAAGGAATCTCAACAACTCGAGCAGCCTATGAACTAGCGCAAGAACTTGGAGTCTATATGCCAATTACACAAGCCATTTACCAAGTTATTTACCACGGAACCAATATTAAAGATGCCATTTACGACATCATGAACAATGAATTTAAAGCAGAAAATGAGTGGTCTTAACCCTCTAGAGAAAGGATTCTTATGACATCAAAAGTTAGAAAGGCAGTCATCCCTGCCGCTGGACTTGGAACTCGATTTTTACCAGCAACCAAAGCACTTGCTAAAGAGATGTTGCCAATTGTGGACAAACCAACTATCCAATTTATCGTAGAAGAAGCTCTTAAATCAGGTATTGAAGATATTCTGGTTGTCACTGGTAAATCAAAACGTTCTATTGAAGACCACTTTGACTCAAACTTTGAGCTTGAGTACAACCTCAAAGAAAAAGGCAAACATGACTTGTTAAAATTGGTAGACGAAACAACTGGCATTCGCCTTCACTTTATCCGTCAAAGCCATCCTCGTGGGCTTGGAGATGCTGTCTTACAAGCCAAAGCTTTTGTAGGGAATGAGCCCTTCGTTGTCATGCTTGGTGATGACCTAATGGATATTACAGATGACCATGCTGTACCTTTGACAAAACAATTGATGAATGATTACGAGACAACTCACGCATCAACAATTGCTGTTATGCCTGTCCCTCATGAAGACGTTTCAGCATATGGAGTTATAGCTCCTCAGGGTGAAGGGATTAATGGTCTCTACAGTGTCGAAACTTTCGTTGAAAAACCAGCTCCAGAAGATGCTCCAAGTGATTTGGCCATTATCGGTCGCTATCTTCTAACACCTGAAATCTTTCAAATCTTAGAACACCAAAAACCCGGTGCTGGAAATGAAATCCAGCTTACCGACGCTATTGATACGCTTAATAAAACACAACGTGTTTTCGCCCGTGAATTTACAGGAGCTCGTTACGACGTTGGGGATAAGTTTGGCTTTGTGAAAACATCTATTGACTATGCCCTCAAACACCCACAAGTCAAAGATGACTTGAAAGATTACCTCATCCAACTTGGAAAAGAATTAGCTGAGAAGGAATAACATAAAAAGATAAGGTTCAAAAATGCCTTATCTTTTTTATTACATAACTATTCTTATAAACCTTCACAACCCCATTCCCTTATAGAAAAGTAACACTGCGAGTCCTACAAACAAGACTACCGCTCCTAACCTCTGGCTGGTACTATACATCCGTCTTTCTCCTCGAACTGGAAAGATAATTGCTAGAAATGCTCCACCAACTGCTCCCCCGATATGGCCTGCTAGGCTGATTCCTGGAATCAGAACACTTCCAATAATATTAACCACAAAAAGTGTCAGATAGGATTGCCCCAACTGCTGGATATAAGGATTACGCGTAGCATAGCGAAGAATGATAATCGCGGCAAATAGCCCATAGAGAGAAGTAGAAGCTCCTGCTGCTAAGGATTTTGGACTAAATACAAAAACAAAGAGATTACCCATCATTCCTGATAAAAGATAGAGAAAGAAAAACTTCTTGGATCCGAAAATTTCCTCTACTTGCCTACCAAGATAATAGAGCGAAAGCATATTAACAATGAAATGCTCCCACCCAATATGAACAAAAATGGCAGAAAAGAGACGCCAAATCTGCTCAGGAAAGAGGCGAATAGCTGGTCCATACATAGCTCCAAATCGAAATAATGTGTCTGCCCTGTCAAAGTTTCCGCCTGTGCTCACCAACATTAGTAGAAATACCAAGGCCGTCACTAAGAGAAAGAAACTCGTCACAGGGTAACGTCTATCAAAGATTTCCTTCATCAATCAGTACCTCCTGAACAGGAATATCATGCTTTTCAGGTATAAAGTCCTGAATTTGACAAGGATAAACCGTACTCAAAGTATGACCAGAAAAATGTTCCAGATAGCGGTCATAATAACCTCCACCGTATCCAATCCGATATCCTTCCGTCGTAAAAGCCAGACCAGGAACATGAATCAAATCAATCTGAGAAGCATCCACTACTTCCAAATCTCCCTGTGGTTCCAGTAATCCAAAGGAAGTTTTTACCAACTGCTGTGGATCATAGACCACAAAGTCCATGCGCCCCTTGGGATAGGTTTTGGGTATCAGAACCTTCTTGCCGTCCTTCAGCGCCTGCTCAATCAGTTCCTGCGTTTGAAACTCATGAGAAAAAGAAAGATAGGTTGCGATGACCTCGGCTTCTTGGTAAAAGGGGTGTTGTAAAAGTCGCTCAGTTAAAGCTTGGTCTATAAACTGTTTTTGCTCTCGAGATAAAGCCTTCATTTCTTGTAAGACTTGCTTCCGTAATTCCGATTTCATAGACAACCCCTCTACTCTGCTGCCTTCTTTTTCAGGAAACTAGAGACCGCATCCACCCCAATAGCTAATGCCTCTTCCTTGGGACTCATCTGAGGGTGATGAAGGGCGTAGGGACTATCGATACCTAGCCAAAACATAACGCCATTAACCTTTGAAAGGAGATAACCAAAGTCCTCACCTGTCATAGCAGGTTCGATATCAATCAGCTCGATTCCCTCTTTTTCTTCAAAGAAATTCATTAGTTCACGCGCCAAGGCTGGATTGTTCTCAACAGGCAGGTATCCACCTTGTTTGAGTTCCACTTCGACTTCCATATCAAAGGCTGCTGCAACTCCTTCTGCAACTGTTTTGACCCGCTTTTGCACCAAGAGACTCATGTCCTGTGTCAAAGCCCGAATAGTTCCATGTAAAAAGGCTGTGTCTGTGATGACATTGTTGGTTGTTCCGGCTTGGAAAAGACCAAAGGTCACCACTGCTCCCTCGATTGGGTTGACATTGCGGCTGACAACTGACTGCACCTGGGTCACAAAGTAACTAGCCGCCACCAAGGCGTCATTAGCTTCATGTGGAAAGGCTGCGTGTCCCCCTTTGCCTTTGAAACGGATCTTCACCTCGCAAGTACCTGCAAAGAGTGTATGAGTATTGGTCGCAATCTGGCCAACCTTCAAATCTGGCCTAACATGGAGGCCATAAAATTGATCTGGTAACCAATCTCCAAAAGCGCCATCCTCATACATGAGCATACCACCAGCTTCATTTTCTTCAGCAGGTTGAAACAGAAAGAGCAGATTGTTCTTTGGTTGCTCCTCAAGGGCTCGCTCAAGACAGCCCAAGGCAATAGTCATGTGGAAATCATGTCCACAGGCGTGCATGCGACCTTGGTGCTGAGAAGCAAAAGGAAGGCCTGTTTGTTCAACGATAGGCAGACCATCAATATCTGTCCGCCAACAAATGGTCCGCTCCGGCTGACTTCCCTGCAAATAGACCAAAATCCCTGTCCGCCAAGTTCGAACTTGGACAAAATTCTTACCCGCAGTCAATTTCTCAATCACATCCAACAGATAAGCTTGAGTCTTGAACTCCTCCAAGCCAATCTCTGGAATCTGGTGCAAATCTCGTCTAGTCTGAATCAAATCTAACATCTATCTATCCTCCGATATAGCAGAAAGAGGCTGGAAGAAGGGTTCCGCCTCTTTATTACTTTTACAATTATAAGGTACGAAGCGCATCCTCTAGCGCTGTTTTTTGTTGGGTTTGGGCATCAATCTCTTTGATAATGCGAGCTGGAACACCTGCTACCACCACGTTTTCTGGGACATCTTGGGTAACAATAGCTCCTGCTGCAACAACTGAACCACTACCGATTTGGACCCCTTCGATAACTACTGCATTGGCACCGATGAGAACATTGTCTCCAACACGGACTGGTTCTGCGCTAGCTGGCTCAATCACACCTGCAAGAACCGCACCTGCACCAACGTGACTGTTTTTCCCAACGATAGCACGGCCACCAAGGATGGCACCCATGTCAATCATAGTTCCTGCACCAATTTCAGCACCGATATTGATAACAGCCCCCATCATGATAACAGCATTGTCTCCAATTTCAACTTGGTCACGGATAATAGCACCTGGCTCGATACGAGCGTTGATAGCACGTTTGTCTAGCAAGGGAACTGCAGAATTGCGAGCATCTTGCTCAACAACATAGTCTTGATTTTCTACCAAACCATCGAGAAGCGGAGCCACGTCCTTCCAGTCTCCGAATAGAACATTTCCTAGTTTGACAACAGAGCTAGGTACAGCAGTTGCGAGTTGTCCCTCAAATGTTACTTTCACACTGGTTTTCTTTTCAGCATTGGCGATAAATTGGATAATTTCTTGAGCGTTCATTTTTGTAGCAGTCATAGGCGCCTCCTAGTTCATTTTAATGATACCTATTCTACCAAAAAAGGCCTCAAATTTGAAGCCTTTTTGTTTGTTTTTAGGTATGATTTTTAGGGATGTGAGATAAAACGTGCTGTCGGTAAAAGCAAGCCCCTACCGATACAACCTAAAAACACTCTTCACAACTATCTCCCCGTGTTTTATTGACTATTCTAGTATAGCACACTTTTAGAATTAAGAAAAGACTTTTTATTTACTTTCTTTCGCTTCTTCTATCGATAGGAAAATCATAGGTAAAATAATCAAGGCCATAGCTAGAAGAAGGGACCAATCCACTACTAAACCTAAAAATAAAACACTCAAAAGGGCAGAAGAGAGAGGTTCACTGGCACTGATAACGGAAACCACCAAAGGAGAAACCAAGGACACAGCCTTCATGGAAATGAAAAAGGCAAAAGCCGTCCCAAAGAAAGCGATAATGAGGCAAATCAAGATACTCCAAATATCCGGAGTAAAGGAAAGCTGATAAACCGGCGAGAGGACATTGCTAAATAAACCTGCCAAAATCATCCCCCATCCAACCGTGGGTACAAAACCATAACGCTTAGCAAAAGGTTGAGGCAAGATAACATTAAACATGACCCCCATGGCACTCAGCAAACCCGTCACAAGTGCTAGTGGTGTCATGGATAATTGAGAGAGATCTCCCTTTGTCGCCATCAGGCAAACACCCAACATGGCAACCAAAACATAAAAAATAGCGCTTTTTGACGCTCGTTTTTGATAAACCAAGCGATTGTAAAAGAGGATAAAGACAGGGCTAATAAACTGTAAAATAGTTGCTGTCGCTGCATTAGAATATTCTACGCAGAGGTAGAAAAAATACTGAACTGAAAAAATCCCCAAAATAGCATAGGCTAAAAAGGGTAGGTAATTTTTCTTATCTCGCCAAATATCTAGCACTTGCGATTTTAATTGCACTGCAGACCAAATGAGCACAAGACTCCCTGCCAGTGTCAAACGCATAGAGGTAATCCAGCCAGAGGACACTTGATAATGAGTAAAGAAATATTCTCCTAAAATTCCACAGATTCCCCAGATTAAGCCGGATAGGAGCGAATAAATAGTTCCTTTAACAATCTTTTTCTGATACTGATTCATACCTTTATTGTAACACGAAAGGAAAAAAGAAAAAAGTGGCAATCAATGCCACTTTCCTATCTTCTACTATTTGGTTGTGTAGATGATGAACTTGATGTACTGCTAGAACTACTACTTGAACTTGGCGTAGATGAGAAACTACCAATAATACTTGACCAAGCATTTTGATAATCTGCTTCACTTCCTCCAATAGCAAAGTGATAGCTAGTCGTAGGAGCTCCCGCCTTATTAGCCCAATAGCTCGTTACAGTAGCCCCTGAAAGATCCACTGTTTTTCCATTAACGGATACTTTGCCTGGCTTCTGTCCTGTAGATCTGAGGACCTGAGATTGGGTCACACTAGAATCAAGATTAAAGCGTTCATTGCCCCAAACACCAGGCTCAGCCTGTTGGATAGCATTGACCAAGTAAGCCATATATTTGGCATTTCGATAATGTCCAGCCCCCTTAGCCATTGGGCGGTTGTCATCATGCCCTAGCCAACCACCTAGAGTCAATCTTGGTGTTGACAGCATGAGCCACATATTTTCATCTTCATTGGTTGTACCAGTCTTACCAATCCAGTCTGCACGAGCTAAGCTTGAATTGATAGAAGCCAAATCCGTTTGGAAACTTGAAGTGATTCGAGATGAAATCACCTCACGAAGCAAACTCTGCATAATTGTTGCCGTTGCCTTCGAGTACACTTGAACTGGCTTGTCTTGAAATTCATAGATTACTCTACCATCAGATGATTCAATCTTAGAAATCACATGTTTCTGATGGTAGACACCGTTATTAGCAATTGTTTGATAACCATTGGTATGCTGGGCAACTGTGACTTCAATACCACCGCCCATAGGCAGACTTTCGATACCGTACTCCGGAATCTCGTAACCCATTTTCTCCATATAGCCCTTGACATCAACACCCTTCTCACGAAGCATACGATAGGTCCAATAGGCTGGGATATTCCATGAATAGTTCAAGGCTTCTCCCAAAGTCATCATGCCTGTACCTGGACTATTTACATACATGATAGGATTTCCATTAGAGAATTTTGTTGGATAATTGGACAAGATACTAGCGCTTCCCATCAAACCTTGATCAATGGCAATACCGTAGGCCAACAAAGGCTTGGTTGTAGAGGCTGGCGAACGCTTGGTGTCGAAGGCGTGATTGTTTTGGTTGGTCTGGTAATTACGACCACCAACAAAGCCTAGAACAGCTCCCGTTTTATTGTCCATCAAAACATTCCCTACTTCAGGCTGCCCAGTCGAATCATCTACCAAATGACCATAGTTAGCAACTGCATTTTGCATAGCGTTATGGATTTTTTTATTGATCGTTGTAGTAATTTTGTAACCGCCATTACTTAGTTCCTGCTCAGCTCGCTCATGATAGGCCTTTTGAATCGAATCGTTTTTCAACTCTTGGCTAGAGACATTGTCCTGTTGAACTAAATAATCATACATACGGTCTGTCGCTTCAGCCATAGCTGTAAAGTAGAGATAATCCCTCGAAACAGCATTGACAGTTCCTGATGGCAAGAAATCTTGCTTGAGATTATAATCCTTGTACTGGTCGTATTCTTCCTGAGTCAAGGCACCCGTACGGTACATATTATAGAGAACATCCTTAGCTCGTTTCAAACCAAGCTCTAAGTCTTCATCACTCTTTAACTCTCCAGTATTTTCATAAGGGGAATAAGTAATCGGACTCTGTGGCAAACCTGCTAGGAAGGCAGCTTGGGGAATACTCAGCTTGTTAGCATCGATACCGAAAATCCCTTCAGCAGCTTGCTGGGCACCTGCAATATTCTGCCCTTTATGATTTCGACCAAAGGGAGCAACATTGAGATAAGTGGTCAAGATTTCATCCTTACTCATGCTGCGTTCCAAGGCAAGGGCATCAACAATTTCTGTAGCCTTACGAGCCAAAGTCGGAGCATCTCCGACCACTTGTTGCTTGATTAACTGTTGGGTCAAGGTCGAGCCCCCGCTAGATGAGCCCAAACCTGCAAAGGTTCCCAAAGTCGCCCGAATCACAGCTTTTGGCACAACCCCATTATGTTCAAGAAAATGTTCGTCCTCAGTTGCAACGATAGCCTTTTTGAGATTGTCCGATATTTCCTCAGATGAGACAGAAGTTCTCAGTAAATCACTCTCGATAGAAGCAATGACACTCCCATCTGCGTAAACAATTTCTGAGATGGAAGAAATATTTTTAACCTGCTTGACCAAGTCCTCCGATTGGGGAACCTTGGCCTTGTCAAACAAAGCAACTCCATAACCAAGAGCTACACCAGCACCAAAAAGCCCACCGATAAAGCCTAGAATAAAGAGAGTATTCAAAATTCCCTTGATAACAACTAAAATGCTACCTAGGATAGCCAGAACTTTCCCACCTGTCCCATCCGACTGCTTCTCTTCTGAGACTTTCTCTGATTTTTTATGATTTATTTTTGATTTTACTAGCTGGAAAAATTCCAGCATTTTTTGTTTTAATTCATTTAATTGATTTTGCATGGATTTCCTCACTGTAACTATTATACCATAAAAGGTAAACTTTCAATAAAATAGCCACTTTCTTCCCTATTCTACTAGGCTATTGCCCAAGTTTGTGATACAATAGTTAGAAACAATATTTTTAAAAAGGAGAAAAGACACATGCACATTTTTGATGAGCTAAAAGAGCGTGGTTTGATTTTTCAAACGACTGATGAAGAAGCTTTGCGTAAAGCCCTAGAAGAAGGTCAAGTTTCTTATTATACTGGCTACGATCCAACTGCTGACAGCCTTCACCTAGGCCACCTTGTCGCAATCTTGACAAGTCGTCGCTTGCAGCTAGCAGGTCACAAACCCTATGCGCTCGTTGGCGGTGCTACAGGTCTCATCGGAGATCCGTCCTTCAAAGATGCTGAACGTAGTCTCCAAACAAAAGACACAGTAGATGGCTGGGTCAAGTCTATCCAAGGACAACTTTCTCGTTTTCTTGACTTTGAAAATGGGGAAAACAAGGCTGTCATGGTCAACAACTACGACTGGTTTGGCAGCATCAGCTTCATTGATTTCCTCCGTGATATCGGAAAATACTTTACTGTCAACTACATGATGAGCAAGGAGTCTGTGAAAAAACGGATTGAAACAGGAATTTCTTACACTGAGTTCGCTTACCAAATCATGCAAGGTTACGACTTCTTCGTTCTTAACCAAGACCACAACGTAACGCTTCAAATCGGTGGTTCTGACCAGTGGGGAAATATGACAGCTGGTACCGAATTGCTTCGTCGTAAGGCTGACAAGACAGGCCACGTTATCACTGTTCCACTGATTACCGATGCAACTGGTAAGAAATTTGGTAAATCAGAAGGAAACGCAGTCTGGCTCAATCCTGAAAAGACTTCCCCATATGAAATGTACCAATTCTGGATGAACGTTATGGACGCTGACGCTGTTCGCTTCTTGAAAATCTTTACTTTCTTGTCACTTGATGAGATTGAAGACATCCGTAAACAATTTGAAGCAGCGCCACACGAACGCTTGGCTCAAAAAGTCTTGGCTCGTGAAGTCGTTACACTTGTTCACGGAGAAGAAGCCTACAAAGAAGCTCTTAACATCACTGAGCAACTCTTTGCAGGAAACATCAAAAACCTTTCTGTTAAAGAGCTCAAACAAGGACTTCGTGGAGTACCAAACTACCAGGTACAAGAAGACGAAAACCACAATATCGTGGAACTGCTCGTTTCATCTGGTGTGGTTAACTCAAAACGCCAAGCCCGTGAAGACGTCCAAAACGGAGCTATCTACGTAAACGGTGACCGCATCCAAGACCTTGACTATGTCTTGACTGACGCAGATAAGTTAGAGAACGAACTAACTGTTATCCGTCGTGGAAAGAAAAAATACTTTGTATTGACTTACTAAACTGTTCAACATTTACCTATAAAAAAAGGAGTTAACCTCGAGAAAGGTAACTCCTTTTTGCTGTTAATAGTCCCCACCTATCCCTTAATAGACAGGCTACGCAGTACAATGCGCAAGGTTGTTAGATTATGTAAGATAGAGAGATTTGAAGGACTGAGCCAGTTAAACAAGCCAAAGCCAATCAAACTACTATTTACGACAACAGTATCTTGAATATTCTTCTTGATGAGTGTTTGCAAAGATGATGATAGCCAATCCAACTCTTGAAAGAAATCCAAGCGATTATCTAACAATAAGATATCGCTCATCTGCTTAGAAATATCTGCACTCTCATTCATCACCACACCGATATCTGATAGGGTTAGAGCAGCTGAGTCATTCAACCCATCCCCAACCATCAAAATAGTGTGACCTGCTTTCTGCAGTTCCTCTACTAACTCAAATTTTCCATCAGGTTTCAAGTCTGTATAGACCTGATCAAAGGGCAAATCTTTGACTAATTCCTCTGTTCTAACCAAGGTGTCCCCTGTTGCCAGAATCAATTTTTTCCCTTGCGCCTTAAGTTTCTCCAAGGCTGCTTTTGCTTCTTTTCTCAAAGGAGTATGAATGCAGAACATTCCAATCAATTCATTCTGATAAGCCAAGAATAAGAGATTGTAGTGACTCTTGTACTCTTCAATTAAAGCATTTTGTTCTGAACTGATATGAATTTGCTCATCCTGCATCAAAACATAATTCCCAATAAGAACTGGTTGCCCATCTATATGAGATTTAATCCCCTTGCTTGCGATATATTGGAGTTTCCCATGCATTTCCTCATGTTCAATTCCCTCTATCTCAGCTTGCTTGACGATGGCATTAGCAATAGGATGATAAATGTGTTCCTCAAGACAGGCACTGATTCTGAGAATATCTTCTTCACTATAGTCCCCAAAAGGTAACACCTTTTCAACTATAGGATAACTAGTTGTGATTGTTCCCGTCTTATCAAACAAGAAAGTATCAACTTCCAGATATTTCTCCAGAACATCCCCATCCTTAATCACCATTTCACGATTCAACCCCTCCTTGATAGCTGTTAAATAAGCTACAGGAGTAGAGATTTTCAAAGCGCAGGAGAAATCGACCAATAGGAAAGAAATAGCCTTAGAAAAAGAACCTGTTAATAGATAAGTCAGACCAGCCCCCAAGAAATTATATTTGACGACCTTGTCCGCCATCTTGATGAAATAACGTTGTTTCGTTTTCTTGTTTTCTTCAGATTTTTTCATCAACTCAATCAGCTGTAAAATACGGCTGTTCATCTGATTATCGGTTACACGAATGCGTAGCTCCCCAGTCTCCAAGACTGTGTTTGCACAAACCAAATCAGACTCTCTTTTTTCAACTGGAAAACTCTCTCCCGTCAAGGAACTTTCGTTGACCATACCTAAACCTGAAACTACTTGTCCATCAAACAGAATTTCATTTCCTTGAGATAGGACCAAGACATCTCCTATTTGAACATCGGAACTCTTGATACTAACGACCGTATCGCCCTGTACCAAGAATACATCGCTCTCTTTTGCAAGAAGACTCTGTTCTAAATCTGTTGCCGTTTTTTTCAAGGACCACTGATCTAAATGATTCCCCAAATCAAGCATAAACATGATGTTGCTGGCAGTCTTGGATTGGTTCATAAACAAAGACAATAAAATAGCCGAACAGTCCAAGACCTCCATCGTTAGTTCCTTACGCACTAGTGTTTGATAGGCTTCTTTAACATATCCAAAAGCCTGATAACAAGTCCATATATAGCGAATAGGAGACGGCACAAGACTACGAAAAAGCACACGCTTAATCGCTGCACCTGAAACGATAGAATAGGCACTCTCTTCTCTACGAACAGGAAGAGTCATCAACTCAGAAACTTTCCCTTTATCAATTCTTTTTAAAAAGGCTTCTGCATTATCTAATACAGAAAAGCCTTCTTTTATACGTAGAGTAAAGTGCTGTTGATCCATGTAAAACTGGATAGACTCAATCCCCTTTTCATCTCTCGCCAAGGAACGAAGATAGTCTTGAATATCCAAGGTGAGTGAAAAAGAAGATGATAGTCGGATATGTTGGTATCCTCTATGTAGCACTTTAAAAGACATATTATTCCCCTATAAGGCTATCTAATTGCTCTTCTTTTTTCTCTTGCTCGTACAAATATTTGGCATCTTGCAAGACATCGTCTCCATGTTGCTTCACAACAGAAACAGATGCATCTAGCTCGTCTTTTAACTTATAAGCCTTAGCCAAAGCTTTAGAATAACCTTTTTTAGCTTCCTTACTTGCCAAGATTTTCAAACCAAGGGTACCAAATGCGACACCACCCAAAAAGAGTGATGATTTTTTCGCAACTTTTGCGACGGTTAATACTTCTTTTAACATACTTATTTCCTCCTTATCATTATTATATAGCAATTTAGATATAAAAGCAATGTCATTTCATAAATTGGAGAATTATACTCAATGAAAATCAAAGAGCAAACTAGGAAACTAGCCGCAGGCTGTACTTGAGTACGGCAAGGCGACGTTGACGTGGTTTGAATTTGATTTTCGAAGAGTATTAGTTTTATTTCTACTGAATCTCCCATCTACTTATTCCTAAAGTTGCTTTCATTTGCCTCTTTTGATACACTTAAACTATGAATACAAATCTCAAACCCAAAATTCAGCGTTTTGCTTCTGCGACTGCCTTTGCCTGTCCTATCTGTCAAAAAAATCTGACTCTGCTAGAGACTAGTTTCAAGTGCTACAACCGTCATTCTTTTGACTTGGCGAAATTCGGCTATGTCAATCTAGCCCCTCAAATCAAGCAATCTGCTAACTACGACAAGGAAAATTTTCAAAACCGTCAACAAATCCTAGAAGCCGGCTTTTATCAGGCTATTCTAGAGGTCGTCTCTGATTTACTTTCAAACTCAAAAAATGCCAACACAATTTTAGATATTGGTTGTGGTGAAGGTTTCTATTCTCGCAAGCTTCAAGAAAGGCATCCTGACAAAACCTTCTATGCCTTTGACATCTCCAAAGATTCAGTCCAAATCGCTGCCAAGAGCGAACCCAACTGGGCAGTCAATTGGTTTGTTGGTGACTTAGCTCGTCTTCCTATAAAAGACTCCAGCATGGATATCCTGCTTGATATCTTCTCACCTGCCAACTATGGAGAATTTCGTCGCGTTCTATCCCAAAACGGCATCTTGATAAAGGTTATCCCAACTGAAAATCACCTCAAGGAAATCCGTCAGAAGGTACAAGACCAGCTGACAAACAAGGACTATTCCAACCAAGATATCAAAAATCATTTCCAAGAACACTTTACCATCCTATCTAGTCAAACTGCCTCTCTGACTAAAACTATCACAGCAGAGCAGCTCCAAGCCCTACTCAGTATGACTCCTCTCCTCTTTCACATTGACCAGAGCAAGATTGACTGGAGCCAACTGACAGAGATTACCATTGAGGCTGAGATTCTGGTTGGGAAAGTACTCTAATTGACACAAAAAACCGCATTTCAAGAAAATCTGCGGTTTTAAATTTCAATTTTTAGGCTCTTTGTCAACTGTAGTGGGTTGAAGAAAAGCTAATATCTAGAAAGGACAAATTTCGTCCTTTCTTTTTTGATATTCAGAGCGATAAAAATCCGTTTTTTGAAGTTTTCAAAGTTCCGAAATCCAAAGGCATTGCGCTTGATAAGTTTGATAAGATTATTGGTGGCTTCCAGTTTGGCGTTGGAATAGGGTAGTTGAAGGGCGTTGGCAATTTTCTCTTTATCCTTGAGGAAGGTTTTAAAGACAGTCTGAAAAAGAGGATGAACCTGCTTTAGATTGTCCTCAATGAGCCCGAAAAATTTATCCGGTTCCTTATTCTGAAAGTGAAAAAGCAAGAGTTGATAGAGATGGTAGTGGTGTTTCAAGTCTTCTGAATAGCTCAAAAGCTTGTCTAGAATTTCTTTATTCGTCAAGTGCATGCGAAAAGTAGGGCGATAAAAACGTTTATAGCTGAGTTTCCGACTATCTTGTTGGATGAGTTTCCAGTAACGCTTGATAGCCTTGTATTCATGGGATTTTCGATGAAACTGATTCATGATTTGGACACGCATACGACTCATAGCACGGCTCATGTGTTGGACAATATGGAAACGATCCAACACGATTTTAGCGTTTGGAAAAAGCTGTTTAGCCAAGTCATAGTAAGGGCTAAACATATCCATAGTAATGATTTTCACTCGACATCGGACGACTCTATCATATTTAAGAAAGTAATTTCGAATAATAGCTTGTGTTCTTCCCTCGAGAACAGTGATGATATTGAGCTTTTCAAAATCTTGTGCAATGAAACTCATTTTTCCCTTTGTAAAGGAGTACTCATCCCAAGACATAATCTCAGGCAGACGAGAAAAATCAGACTTAAAACGGAAGTCATTGAGCTTGCGAATGACAGTTGAAGTTGAGATGGCCAGCTGATGGGCAATATCGGTCATAGAAGTTTTTTCAATCAGCTTCTGAGCATTTTTTTGGTTGATGATACGAGGGATTTGATGATTTTTCTTTACTAGAGGAGTCTCAGCAACCATCATTTTTGAACACTGATAGCACTTAAAACGACGTTTTCTAAGTAGAATTCTAGTAGCCATACCAGTCGTTTCTATGTAAGGGATCTTAGACGGTTTTTGAAAGTCATATTTCTTCATTTGCCTTCCACAATCAGGGCAAGATGGGGCCTCATAGTCCAGTTTAGCGATGATTTCTTTGTGGGTATTCCTATTGATGACATCCATAAATTGGATATTAGGGTCTTTAATGTCTAGTAGTTTTGTGATAAAATGTAATTGTTCCATAGGATTCTTTCTAATGATGGTTTGGTCGCTTTTCATTATAGATCTTATGGGACTTTTTTTCTACAATAAAAACGGCTCCATAATATCTATAGGGGATTTACCCACTACAAATATTATAGAGCCAATTTTTAAACTATCTATCCCAAAAGTCTAAAACATTTAAAGCTTTTAGCTTCTCCATTTATTTTCGATTCGAAATAAAAAACTTATCAATAAATAGCAAGTGAAATAAGGCAAGTGTAATTCCCGATAAGCACCCATGATAAGAGATTTCTTGATGGGTAAGGGGGTAAAGATTACTATTACCCGCCAAGAGGCATGTTAAAATAACAAATAGAATCCAAAATAAATCCGTCCATTTATATTTTGAAAAATATTTTTTCCACATAAGAACACCTTCTTTCCTATAATCATATTATAACACTTTATGTAAGCGGATACAAGAGATATAAGGTAATCAACTACAAAGAAATATAAGGCTGAAGACAGTGAAAACCAGCATTTCTAAGCCTTCACTGCATCTAGAATTTCTCTATTTTTAGACAGAATTAACCAAAATCCACAGCATTCAAAAAAGCGAATTTCAATCGAAATTCGCTTTATAGGAAAGTGTATTAGTATAAATCTTGTATCTTATACTCAATGAAAATCAAAGAGCAAACTAGGAAGCTAGCCGCAGGTTGCTCAAAGCACCGCTTTGAGGTTGCAAATAACGCTGACGTGGTTTGAATTTGATTTTCGAAGAGTATTAGTTCAAGTGCCAGATATCTTCGTTGTACTGAGCGATTGTACGGTCAGATGAGAAGAATCCTGCTTTAGCAATGTTAACGATAACTTTATCCAACCATGCGTCACGGTCTTCGTAGTCAGCCAACATTTGCTCTTTGACTTTGATGTAGTCTTCCAAGTCAAGAAGAGTCATGAACCAGTCTTTGTTGATCAATTCATTGTAAAGACGTTCCAAGCGCTCTTTGTTTCCAGCTGCAAGAACTGCATCGCTAACGATGAAGTCAACCAATGGTTTGATAGCTTCACGAGCGTAGAATTCGCTTGATTTGTATGCCGCTTTTGCGTAAAGGTCGATAACAGTTTCTGAATCTTCACCAAAGATGTAGATGTTTTCGTCGCCAACCAACTCAGCGATTTCCACGTTAGCACCGTCCATAGTACCAAGAGTCAAAGCTCCGTTCAACATGAATTTCATGTTACCAGTACCTGAAGCTTCTTTAGAAGCAAGTGAGATTTGTTCTGAGATATCACATGCTGGGATAAGGAAGCTTGCTGCAGTAACGTTGTAGTTTTCAACCATAACTACTTGCAAGTGTGGAGCTACTGCTGGATCGTTAGCAATAACTTCTGACATGCAAAGGATCAAGTGAATGATGTCTTGAGCGATTGTGTAGGCTGGAGCTGCTTTACCACCAAAGAAGATTGTGATTGGGCGAGCAGGGATGTTACCAGCTTTGATGTCAAGGTATTTGTGGATTACGTACAAAGCGTTCATTTGTTGGCGTTTGTACTCGTGAAGACGTTTGATTTGGATATCAAAGATAGAGTTTGTATTGATTTCCACACCTTGGTGTTCTTTCAAGTGACGAGCTAATTTACGTTTGTTGTGAGCTTTGATGCTTTCCAATTTTTCTTTGACAGCTGCTTTGTCTTCATAAGACAAGAGTTTTTCAAGCTCATCAGCTTCATGGTGCCAACCTTCTCCAAGAATCTCATCCAAGTAGTGAGACAATCTTGGGTTAGCATGCATGAGCCAACGACGGAAAGTGATACCGTTTGTTTTATTGTTGAATTTTTCTGGGTAAAGGTCGTAGAAAGCTTTCAACTCAGAATTTTTCAAGATTTCAGTGTGAAGTGCTGCTACCCCGTTAACACTGTATCCGTAGTGGATATCCATGTGAGCCATGTGAACACGTCCGCTCTCATCGATAATTTGAACAGCTGGATCTTTGTATTCTGCTTTCACGCGACGGTCCAACTCTTCGATGATTGGCACCAAGTGAGGAACCACTTCTTGCAAGAATTCAAGAGGCCATTTTTCAAGGGCTTCAGCAAGGATTGTGTGGTTAGTGTAGGCAGTCATGCTACGAACGATTGAGATTGCTTCGTCAAGTTCGATACCACGAGCAGTCAAAAGACGGATCAATTCAGGGATAACCATTGATGGGTGAGTATCGTTGATTTGGACAACTGCGTAGTCAGCAAGGTCATGCAAGTTGCTTCCTTTTTCGATTGCTTCTTCGATGATCAATTGCGCACCGTTTGAAACCATGAAGTATTGTTGGAAGATACGGAGCAATTCACCTTGACGGTCACTATCATCTGGGTAAAGGAAAAGAGTCAAGTTGCGAGCAATGTCTGTCTTATCAAAGTTGATACCGTCTTTAATAATTGAAGAATCAACTGAATCCAAGTCAAACAAACGCAAGCGATTCTTAGTTTCTGTCTTGTAACCAGGTACATCGATATCGTAAAGAGTTGATGTCAATGTGAAGTGAGCAAATGGCACTTGGTAGCTACGGCTTGAGCGAACCAACCAGTTTTGCTCTGTCAACCATGCGTTTGGAATTGTTTCTTGTTGGTTATTTTTAAGAACTTGTTGGAAAAGACCGTAGTGGTAGTTAAGACCAACACCGTCACCGTTCAAACCAAGAGTAGCAATTGAATCGATAAAGCAGGCAGCCAAACGTCCCAAACCACCATTACCAAGAGATGGTTCCAATTCAACTTCTTCAACTTCAATCAAGTCTTTACCTGCAGCTGCAAGTTCTTTTTTAACATCGTCGTAAAGACCAAGGTTGATCAAGTTGTTTGACAAAAGTTTACCAATCAAGAACTCAGCTGAGATGTAGTAAACTTTTTTCTTACCAGTGTTAACTGGTTTTTGACTACTTGCAAGCTTGCTGTAGTTAAGAAGAGCCAGGTAAAGCTCTTCATTGCTACATTCTGCAATGGTTTTATTGTAACGATTTTGTACAAATTCTTGTAGTGATAACATGTTTAAGGTGTCTCCTGATATTGTATTATTTCTTTAATTCTACCAAATTTTCATTGATTCGGCGATAGATTGTTGTCAAGTCAAGCAAGCCTTCCTCGACAACTGGTGTCAATTGATCTTCAGTCATACGCCAAGACCAGTTTCCACCAAGAGTAGATGGGAAGTTCATACGAGCTGCCTCATCCAATTCTAGCAAATCTTGCATAGTTGCGATTGCCATGAAGCTAACTGATGAAAAGACTGTACGAAGCATAGCATGTGGCACTGTTTCGTATTCTTTACGGTTAGTGTAGCGAGCCATGTATTCACGAGTCGCATCATCGATCTCGTTACGGTACCAACCAAGGACCGTATTGTTATCGTGTGTTCCTGTGTACATAACTGAGTTAGCAGGTGCCAAGTGTGGGCTATCGATGCTTTCGTCTTCTGGGTTGAAGGCAAATTGAAGAATCTTCATTCCTGGGAAGCCAGTACGTTCACGCAATTCGATAACTTCGTCTGTCATGAAACCAAGGTCTTCTGCGATGATGTTTAACTCACCAAGTTCTTCCTTAACAGCTGCAAAAAGCTTGTAGCCAGGACCTTTCACCCACTCACCAGGTGCTGCTGTATCAGAACCAGCAGGGATTTCCCAGTAAGATTCGAAGCCACGGAAGTGGTCGATACGAACGATGTCGTAGATTTTGAAGCTTTCACGCAAGCGTTCAATCCACCATTTGTAACCGTCTTTGTCCATTGCTTCCCAGTCATAGATTGGGTTACCCCAAAGCTGACCAGTTGCAGAAAACTCATCTGGCGGGCATCCTGCGATGCAAGTAGCCTTACCGTTGACATCTGTCTTGAAGAGATGTGGATTTGCCCACATATCGCTTGAATCTTCCGCTACGTAGATTGGCATGTCCCCAACGATTTCGATGTGGTTGTCGTTAGCGTAAGCTTTCAATTTCAACCATTGTTGGAAGAAGAAATATTGAGTCACACGGTGGTAAACCAACTTGTCTGCCAATTGCTCACGGTAGCTTTCAAGTACTGAAGCTTTACGAGCACGAGCATCTGCATCTGGCCATTCAGTCCAAGCAAGATTGTCAAAATGCTCTTTGATAGCCATATACTCTGCAAAGAGTTCAAGCCATGATTGGTTGTCTTGAGCAAATTTCTCAAAATCTTTAACATCTCCCACTTCCAAGAAACGTTTTACCGCTTTTTCTAAAAGAGGACGACGTGCATAGTAGATTTTCGCATAATCAACTTCAGACGCATCACTACCAAAGTCAACCCCTTCAAGGTCACTTGCTTGCAACAAGCCTTGTTCCACCAAGATATCTAAATCGATAAAATGAGTGTTCCCTGCGAAGGCTGAGAAAGATTGGTAAGGAGAGTCTCCGTAACTAGTTGTTCCTAGTGGAAGGATTTGCCAGTAACGTTGTTTTGTGCGAACCAAGAAATCAACGAAGTCGTAAGCACTTTTACCAAATGATCCGATTCCGTATGCTCCTGGAAGAGAAGAAATGTGCATCAACACACCACTTTGACGTTTTTTCATAATAAGCACCTCATGTGTTTATAGTTAGATATTACATTTTTATGAACGCAAACGTTTGCGCTATTACTAGTATAGCTTATTTTCTTGATAAATGCAAGCGGTTTTAGATAACTTTTTTGATTATTTTTTTAAAATTTTTTCTTCTTACTCGTATATATATTCTTTCAGGAAACAAACAAAATAGGAATACGGGTTTCACTTATCTCATTAAGCAAAAATAAAGTGAGAATCCTCCCTGCTTTCCATTTGTAAATTAGGCAATCGTTTTCTCAACTTTTTTTAAATTTAAAACAAAACGGATTTTTGGGATTTTCTACTATTATATGACGATGAAGCGTTTACTTTTTTCACAATTTTTTAAAAAATTTTTACAAAAAACACTTGCAACCGCTTTCCGATTGTGCTATACTAGTCCCATAAAGGAAAACGTTTGCGTTTCCTCATTATAAAATTTGTTATTCTTTAGGAGGAATACACTATGTCATCTAAATTCATGAAGAGCGCTGCTGTGCTTGGAACTGTTACACTTGCTAGCTTGCTTTTGGTAGCTTGCGGAAGCAAAACTGCTGATAAGCCTGCTGATTCTGGTTCATCTGAAGCGAAAGAACTCACTGTATATGTAGACGAGGGATATAAGAGCTATATTGAAGAGGTTGCTAAAGCTTATGAAAAAGAAACTGGAGTAAAAGTCACTCTTAAAACTGGTGATGCTCTAGGAGGTCTTGATAAACTTTCTCTTGACAACCAATCTGGTAATGTCCCTGATGTTATGATGGCTCCATACGACCGTGTAGGTAGCCTTGGTTCTGACGGACAACTTTCAGAAGTGAAATTGAGCGATGGTGCTAAAACAGACGACACAACTAAATCTCTTGTAACAGCTGCTAATGGTAAAGTTTACGGTGCTCCTGCCGTTATCGAGTCACTTGTTATGTACTACAACAAAGACTTGATAAAAGAAGCTCCAAAAACTTTTGCTGACTTAGAAAACCTTGCTAAAGATAGCAAATATGCCTTCGCTGGTGAAGATGGAAAAACTTCTGCTTTCCTAGCTGACTGGACAAACTTCTACTATGCATACGGACTTCTTGCTGGTAACGGCGCTTACGTATTCGGTCAAAACGGTAAGGACGCTAAAGATATCGGTCTTGCCAACGACGGCGCTATCAAAGGTATAGAATACGCTAAATCTTGGTATGAAAAATGGCCTAAAGGTATGCAAGATACGGAAGGTGCTGGCAACTTAATCCAAACTCATTTCCAAGAAGGTAAAACAGCTGCTATCATCGACGGACCTTGGAAAGCCCAAGCCTTCAAAGATGCTAAAGTAAACTACGGTGTTGCGACTATCCCAACTCTTCCAAACGGAAAAGAATATGCTGCATTTGGTGGTGGTAAAGCTTGGGTCATCCCTCAAGCCACTAAGAACCTTGAAGCTTCTCAAAAATTTGTAGACTTCCTTGTTTCAACTGAACAACAAAAAGTATTATACGATAAGACTAACGAAATCCCAGCTAACACTGAGGCTCGTTCATACGCTGAAGGTAAAAACGATGAGTTGACAACAGCTGTTATCAAACAGTTCAAGAACGCTCAACCAATGCCAAACATCTCTCAAATGTCTGCAGTTTGGGATCCAGCGAAAAATATGCTCTTTGATGCTGTAAGTGGTAAGAAAGATGCGAAAACAGCTGCTAACGACGCTGTAACATTGATCAAAGAAACAATCAAACAAAAATTTGGTGAATAAAAAATTTGTTCAAGGGGGGTGGAATTCAAATCCCCCTTTGAATTTATCAATAGAAAACATATATAGTTTAGGTTTTAATTAGAAACCAGTATCCTATGAAAGGAGTTATTATGGAAAAGCAACAACCTAGTAAAGCAGCCCTGCTGTCTATCATTCCTGGGTTAGGACAGATTTACAATAAACAAAAAGCAAAAGGTTTTATCTTCCTTGGTGTAACCCTTGTATTTCTCCTCTACTTCCTAGCACTTGCAGCCCCTGAATTGAGTAATCTCATCACTCTTGGTGACAAACCAGGTCGTGACAATTCCCTCTTTATGCTGATTCGTGGTGCCTTCCATTTAATCTTTGTAGTTGTTTATGTACTCTTTTATTTCGCAAATATCAAAGATGCACATACAACTGCCAAACACATTAACAATGGCATACCAGTAGCACTTACCTTTAAAGAAATGGTCAAAGGAATCTATGAAAATGGCTTCCCTTACCTCTTGATCATTCCATCTTATGTTGCCATGACTTTTGCGATCATCTTCCCAGTTATCGTAACCTTGATGATCGCCTTTACCAACTACGACTTCCAACACTTGCCACCAAACAAATTGTTGGACTGGGTTGGTTTGACAAACTTTACGAACATCTGGAGTTTGAGTACCTTCCGTTCTGCCTTCGGTGCCGTTCTTTCTTGGACTATCATCTGGGCTTTATCTGCCTCAACTTTACAGATCGTGATTGGTATCTTCACAGCTATCATTGCTAACCAACCATTTATCAAAGGAAAACGTATCTTTGGTGTTATTTTCCTTCTTCCTTGGGCTGTCCCAGCCTTCATCACTATCTTGACATTCTCAAATATGTTTAATGATAGTGTCGGAGCCATCAACACTCAAGTCTTGCCAATCTTGGCTAAATTTCTTCCTTTCCTTGATGGTGCTCTTATTCCTTGGAAAACAGACCCAACTTGGACAAAAATTGCCTTGATTATGATGCAAGGTTGGCTTGGATTCCCATACATCTACGTTTTGACTTTAGGTATCTTGCAATCTATTCCTAACGACCTTTACGAAGCAGCTTATATTGACGGTGCCAATGCTTGGCAAAAATTCCGCAACATCACTTTCCCAATGATCTTGGCTGTTGCAGCACCTACTTTGATTAGTCAATACACCTTCAACTTTAACAACTTCTCTATCATGTACCTCTTCAATGGTGGAGGACCTGGTAGTGTCGGAGGTGGAGCTGGTTCAACCGATATCTTGATCTCATGGATCTACCGTTTGACAACAGGTACATCTCCTCAATACTCAATGGCGGCAGCTGTTACCTTGATTATCTCTATCATTGTCATCTCAATCTCTATGATCGCATTCAAGAAACTACACGCATTTGATATGGAGGACGTCTAAGATGAATAACTCAATTAAACTCAAACGTAGACTGACTCAAACCCTTACTTACCTCTACTTAATTGGCCTATCAATCGTGATTATCTATCCACTTTTGATTACCATCATGTCAGCCTTTAAAGCAGGTAACGTCGTGGCCTTTAAACTCGATACTAATATCGACCTCAATTTTGATAACTTTAAAGGCCTCTTCACTGAAACCTTGTACGGTACTTGGTATCTCAACACTTTGATTATCGCCTTAATTACTATGGCTGTTCAAACAAGTATTATCGTACTTGCTGGTTATGCTTACAGCCGTTACAACTTCTTGGCTCGTAAACAAAGTTTGGTCTTCTTCTTGATTATCCAAATGGTTCCAACAATGGCCGCTTTGACAGCCTTCTTCGTTATGGCACTTATGTTGAACGCCCTTAACCACAGCTGGTTCCTCATCTTCCTCTACGTTGGTGGTGGTATCCCAATGAATGCTTGGCTCATGAAGGGCTACTTCGATACAGTGCCAATGTCTCTAGACGAATCTGCAAAACTAGACGGTGCAGGACACTTCCGCCGCTTCTGGCAAATTGTTCTTCCACTTGTTCGCCCAATGGTTGCCGTACAAGCTCTCTGGGCCTTCATGGGACCTTTTGGAGACTATATCCTTTCTAGTTTCTTGCTTCGTGAGAAAGAATACTTTACTGTTGCCGTAGGTCTCCAAACCTTCGTTAGCAATGTGAAAAACTTGAAGATTGCCTACTTCTCAGCAGGTGCTATCCTCATTGCCCTTCCAATCTGTATTCTCTTCTTCTTCCTACAAAAGAACTTTGTTTCAGGACTTACAAGTGGTGGCGACAAGGGATAATATATCCCCGCCACCCTTTTTCATTTTATACTCTTCGAAAATCTCTTCAAACCTCGTCAGCTTTATCTGCAACCTCAAAGCTGTGCTTTGAGCAACCTGCGGCTAGCTTCCTAGTTTGCTCTTTAATTTTCATTGAGTATTAGCGGTTGCTACTGTGATAATATCCTTGTAGCAAGCAATTTTTCTCCTAGACTTGAAATAAAGCACATTTCTCTATATAATAATACTCATATAGAAAACACCTTTTAGAAAGATACCTATGCTTCCATATCCATTTTCCTATTTTTCAAGTATTTGGGGATTTCGTAAGCCCCTGTCCAAACGTTTCGGGCTCAACTGGTTTCAGCTTCTCTTTACCAGTATCTTCCTTATCAGCTTGTCTATGGTACCCATTGCCATTCAAAACAGCTCACAGGAGACTTATCCGCTAGAAACCTTTATCGATAATGTCTATGAGCCTCTTACAGATGAGGTTGTCCAGGATCTCTCTGAACATGCTAGAATTGTTGATGGCACATTAACTTATACAGGAACAGCTAATCAAGCACCTTCTATTGTAATCGGTCCAAGTCAAAGCAAGGAATTACCTAAGGACTTGCAACTGCATTTCGATACGAAAGAACTAGTCATCAGCAAAGAAAGTAAAGAACTGACCCGCGTCTCTTACCGAGCGATTCAGACTGAGAGTTTCAAAAGCAAAGATAGCTTGACCCAAGCAATTTCTAAAGACTGGTACCAGCAGAATCGTGTCTATATCAGTCTCTTTCTAGTTCTCGGTGCGAGCTTCCTCTTTGGTTTGAATTTCTTTATCGTCTCTATAGGAGCCAGTCTTCTCCTCTATATCACTAAGAAATCACGCCTCTTTTCATTTAGGACCTTTAAAGAGTGCTATCATTTTATCTTGAACTGTTTAGGTTTACCTACTCTGATTACGCTTATTTTGGGCTTATTTGGCCAAAATATGACAACTCTGATTACTGTACAAAACATTCTTTTTGTTCTGTATCTGGTCACTATCTTTTATAAAACACATTTCCGTGATCCAGATTACCATAAATAGGAGATTTTTATGCCCGTTACGATTAAAGACGTGGCCAAGGCTGCTGGTGTTTCGCCTTCAACTGTAACCCGTGTTATTCAAAATAAATCAACCATTAGCGACGAAACAAAAAAACGCGTTCGCAAGGCTATGAAGGAGCTCAATTACCACCCCAACCTCAACGCTCGTAGTTTGGTAAGCAGTTATACCCAAGTTATCGGCTTGGTTCTTCCTGACGACTCAGACGCCTTCTATCAAAATCCTTTCTTCCCATCTGTCCTCCGTGGTATCGCCCAAGTCGCCTCTGAAAACCACTACGCCATTCAGATCGCGACAGGTAAAGATGCCAAAGAGCGTCTTAAAGCTATTTCTCAGATGGTCTATGGTAAGCGTGTAGATGGTTTGATTTTCCTCTATGCCCAAGAAGAGGACCCTTTGGTTAAGTTAGTAGCAGACGAGCAATTTCCTTTCCTTATCTTAGGTAAATCTCTATCTCCCTTCATTCCACTTGTCGATAATGACAATGTCCAAGCTGGTTTTGATGCGACAGAGTATTTCATCAAAAAAGGATGCAAGCGAATTGCCTTTATCGGAGGTACTAAGCGACTCTTCGTAACACAAGACCGTCTGACAGGTTACGAGCTAGCTCTAAAACAATACCAACTTCCTCTCGATACTAATCTGACTTACTTTGCTACTGAATTTCTTGAAGATAATGGTTATCGCTTTAGTAGACTTCTCTTCAAACACGATCCAAATATTGACGCTATTATTACCATTGATAGTCTCCTTGCTGCAGGGGTCTGTGATTACATCGCAAAACACCAACTGGATGTCCCTGTCCTCAGCTTCGACTCAGTCAATCCCAAGCTCAACTTGGCAGCCTATGTCGATATCAATAGTTTGGAGCTTGGTCGTGTTTCCTTTGAAACTATTCTCCAGATCATCAATGATGCTAAAAGCAATAAACAAATTTGTTATCGCCAGTTGATTGCCCACAAAATTATCGAAAAATAAAAACCAGCTCGAGCTGGTTTTTTTGATCACTAATTATCTGTTTCAACGAACCGTCCCAAAATATGAACATTCTCCGAGACAGAGACAAAGGCGCTTGGATCCACCTGTTTCATAATCTGTTTAAATTCATTAAACTCTGCACGTGTAATGACAGTGATTAAAACTGCCTTTCTTTCGTGATTATAGGTTCCTTCTGCATCGTGGATCATGGTTGCACCGCGGTGCAATTTTTTATGGATTTTTTCAATTACCTTCTCTGGATGATTGGTCACAATCATGGCCTGCATCCGTTTTTGCTTGGTAAAGACAGCGTCTGTGACACGGCTAGAGACAAAGATGGTAATCATAGAGTAGAGAGCGTATTCCCAACCAAAGGTCAAGCCTGCTATCAGCATGATGGTCCCATTTACCAAGAAAGAAATACTACCAACATTCTTACCCGTTTTCTTGCGAATAGTCAGGCTGACGATATCCGTCCCACCACTGGAGATATTGTTTCGAAGAGCAAAACCAATCCCCAAGCCCATGACAACACCCCCAAAAAGGGCATTGATAATGGAATCCTCCGTTAAGGTCGCCACAGGCACAAACTGGATAAAGAAGGAACTCATGGACACCGTGATAAAGGTAAAGACCGTGAACTTATGGCCAATCTGATACCAAGCCAAGATCATCAAAGGAAAATTAATAGCGTAGAAGGTTAGCGAAATCGGAATATGAAAACCAAACCAGTGATTACTCAAGGCAGAGATAATCTGTGCCAGACCTGTCGCACCACTCGAATACACATGCCCCGGTTGGAAAAAGAAATTAACCGCCACTGCTGATAAAAAACCATAGACCAGAGAAGCCGAAATCTTCTCATCATACTTTTCCCGAGAGATGCTTTGTAAGACACGTAAAATTTTTATCTGATGAGCAAAGCGGCGCAGATAATAGCGCCACCGCTTAATTCGTTTTGCTTGTTTCATCTTCTTCTATTTGTAAGCTGAGTTCCTCTAGTTGTTTGAGAGCTACTGTTGAAGGAGCTTGTGTCATTGGGTCACTTGCCTTGTTGTTCTTAGGAAAGGCAATGACTTCACGGATATTTTCTTCTCCAGCAAGCAACATAACAAATCGGTCAAGCCCGATAGCCAAACCACCATGTGGTGGGAAACCATAGTCCATGGCTTCAAGAAGGAAGCCAAACTGGTCATTTGCTTCTTCAGCTGAGAAACCAAGAGCCTTGAACATGCGTTCTTGAAGGTCTTTTTGATTGATACGAAGGCTACCACCACCAAGCTCATAACCGTTCAAGACGATATCGTAAGCAATGGCACGAACCTTAGCCAAATCACCTTCTAATTCGTGAGCCGTCTCTTCCTGTGGAAGGGTGAACGGATGGTGGGCGCTCATGTAACGACCTTCTTCTTCAGACCATTCAAACATTGGCCAGTCAACCACCCAAAGGAAGTTGAATTTATCGTTATTAATCAAGCCAAGCTCTTTGGCAATACGTCCACGAAGGGCACCGAGTGTTGCATTGGCTACCTCAAGCGTATCCGCCACAAAGAGAACGAGGTCCTTATCTTCAAGAGCAAGCGCTGTTGTCAATTCTGCTTGGATGCCAGTCAAGAACTTAGCAACTGGTCCGTTTAATTCTCCATCAACTACCTTGACCCAAGCAAGACCTTTGGCACCATATTGTTTGGCTACTTCCGTCATCTTGTCGATGTCTTTACGTGAATAGTTGTCCGCAGCTCCTTTGACCACAATTGCTTTTACAGCAGGTGCTTCTGAAAAGACTTTAAAGTCTACACCTTTGACCACTTCTGTCAAGTCCTGAAGTAACATGTCAAAACGGGTATCTGGCTTGTCAGAACCGTAAAGAGCCATAGCGTCATCATATTTCATACGAGGGAAAGGCAGAGTGACTTCAATGCCTTTTGTTTCCTTCATGACGCGCGCAATCAAACCTTCTGTGATATCTTGGATTTCTTGCTCAGTAAGGAAAGACGTTTCCAAGTCGACCTGAGTGAACTCAGGCTGGCGGTCACCACGCAAGTCCTCGTCACGGAAACATTTAACGATTTGGTAGTAGCGGTCAAAACCAGCATTCATCAAGAGTTGTTTCGTGATTTGTGGACTTTGAGGAAGAGCATAGAAATGCCCTTTATTAACACGAGATGGCACCAAGTAGTCACGCGCCCCTTCAGGCGTTGACTTAGAAAGGAATGGTGTCTCCACGTCGATAAACTCCAACTCATCCAAGTAGTTGCGGATAGAGTGGGTCACCTTAGCACGAAGTTTAAGATTTTCCAACATTTCTGGACGACGAAGGTCAAGGTAACGGTAACGTAAACGTGTATCGTCATTGGCCTCAATCCCATCCTTAATCTCAAATGGGGTTGTCTTAGCTGTATTAAGCACTGTCAGAGCTGTCACGTTTAACTCAACTGCACCAGTTGGCAACTTATCATTGGCTTGCTCACGCGCAGCGACCTGTCCAGTCACCTCGATAACAAATTCGCTACGAAGGCTTTCAGCTGTTGCCATAACCTCTGCAGATACTTTTTCAGGGTTGATAACCAACTGCATGATTCCTTCACGGTCACGAAGGTCGATAAAGATCAAACCACCCAGGTCACGACGACGACCAACCCATCCTTTCAAGGTCATTTCTTGTCCGATGTGTTCCTCACGAACACGACCAGCATACATACTACGTTTCATTGTTTCTCTCCTCTTTTATTCTGTTACTATTTTACCATAAAAGCGCAGGCTCTTCATGAAAATCAGCAGAAAAGTTTGCTAGGTTTCAAAAATCAAGTGAAGGTCCTAAAAATTAGCGCCAATAAAAGAGTCCGATGAAGTTCACCGGACTCTTTTATTTTGAATTTTTGCCTGCTTTACGCTTTTCAGCAATTTCGGCTGCCTTTCGAGGCAAGACAATTTCCGTTGTATAAGCTGTCCCAAAGCGCAAGACACCTGCAATAGGGGCAAAGACAACTGCTAGATAGTTATAGAAGAAATCGCCCTTAAAGGCATAAGCTAGCGCTCCAATGATGAAAAATAGAACGACTGCTTGAATCACTGCTAATAAAATTACTCGTTTCATGTGACCTCCTGACTCTATTATAGCATGAGAATCATCAAAAAGCTGACTAAATTATTCAAAGCGTGGAGAGAAATACTGTAGACCAGACCTTTTCTACTAATATAGGCCAAGCCCAAGCTAAAACCAAGACTAGCATAAACTAAAAATTGTTGAACATCACCTGGGAAATGAATCAAGGCAAACAAAACACTAGATACCAGAAGAAACAGAACCTGTTTGCTCTTGTCCTGCTTAGGAAAGAGATAGCGTGCCAACATCCCTCTAAAGATAAGTTCTTCTGTCAAAGGAGCAAAAATAACGACAGCAAAGAAGGAGAAGAGTGGTTGAGACAAGGTCAAGTCTGTCGCTATTTGCTGATTTACTGAAGGATCATCGGGCAGGAAGAATTGAACGACAAGAGCTAAGAACCAAACCAAGGCAGGAAGCCAAATAAATCGGTTGAAGTCACTCTTCTCAATATGAACAGGAGCTTTCTGATACCATTTGTAAATGCCGTACACGTATACTCCAGCCAAGGCCACATAGAGCAAGGTAACAGCATAGGGGGAAGCGCCTAAGGCAAGCGAAGCAGTCGCGAGCCCCTGAATGAAGCTATAGATAAAGAAAAAGGATAGAAGGGCTAGAAGAAACCAGCCGAGGTTTTTAAGTAATTTCATAAAGGTCTCCTATCTTGCTTTATAGCTGTTTTTCAATACAAAGAGGTCTGCTATTCCTAACACAAGTACCCAAGCAAGTAACATGCCGATATTAGAAAAAGATATTTCCCCACCTTTTTTATTTAAAAGATTTACAATTGGACCAATAAAAGAGTAATCCAACACTTTCTGAACCGTATCATTTTGAAGAGCAATTATAGGTAAAAAAGAAACAATTAACACAGGGAAGATACTATAAACTTGCGCTTTAGATTGAGTATCTGACACCGCACCGATTAGAAGGTTGAGAAAAATAATACTAATAGTTGCTAGGAGCAAATAGATAACGTAGGCAAATAAATAACCAGATACATCTACTTTAAGATAGATGGGAAGTACAGTCATAGCAACCAACATTATCAGAATAGGGAGAACAAGCATACTGAAAGTATATTCTGTTGCTGTCACACCACTTAGGATGAGTGATTTAAGATTTCGTTTTTCCTTATCTTCTGCCATCATAATCGATACCATATAACCACTTCCCATGCTCAAGACCATCGTCAAGCTAGAAGATAGTAAAAATAGGCTCAATTGTCCATTCTTATTTAAAAATTCATTATATAAAACAGCAATACCAAAAGGAATCAATAAAGTCGCTAACAAAGTTGAATTGCTAATAAGAACTTGCACTCTTAACCATAGTAGGGCATTTAATTTTCTAAACATCTAACTTTTCTCCTGTCAATCTGATAAAGATTTCTTCTAGTGTCGGCTCACAAGAGTGAACCACCATCAAATCTGTCGTGTCTAATTGTGGTAATTCTTCAAATGGAACTATCTGTTCTCGTCCATCATTATAAACCACACGTACTTTCTTATCCACATGGTACTTCTGGATGATATCTTGCGGACTTCCATACTCTATTAGGTTACCCTTATTCAAAAGAGATAAGCGATCACAAAGCAGAGTTGCTTCATTCATATCATGCGTGGTCAGAAAGATAGTTGTCCCCGCCTGCTTTAATTCTTGAAGTAGGGTATGAATCATCTTAGATGTTGTAGGGTCTAAGCCACTGGTTGGCTCATCTAGAAAGAGAATCTTAGGAGCATTAAGAAGGGCACGAGCCAAGAACATTCGTTGTTTCATTCCTGTAGATAGTTTTTCTGCGATAATATCTTTAGCATCTGCCAATCCAACCTGTTGGAGCACCTGATTTACTCTATCTGACTTAAGACCATATAACTTAGCATAGATGAGAAGATTTTTGTAAAGACTCATCTTTTCATAAAAACCACTGCCATCACTAACAATACCAATTTGTTCCAAATCATTGGAGGTTAAATCTTGAGAGTTCTTGCCTAACAAAACTGTTTTACCTTGATCTGCAGCCAACTGTCCTGTTAAGACATTGATCATGGTTGTTTTACCTGAGCCAGAAGGGCCAAGAAAACCAAAGATTTCACCCTCCTTAATCTCAAAAGAAATCTGATGAAGAGCTTTTTTGCTCCCAAAACTTTTGCTTACATTTTCAACACGAATCATAGAAACTCCTTTATTTGAAATAACGTTTTACCATAGGTAACTGCATCACATTGATATAAATATGGATTGCTCCTACAAGCAAGAAGGCTAGTAACTGAATCTCTCCTGTCAGTAAGGAAAAGAGAGCAATCAGAAAGTACAAAGCTGGCAAGACATAGTTATTTAATTGGAATAAAATCAGAAAACTCTGTTCCAAATTAGCCTTGCGCTCCCCTTCATCATAAGAATCGAAATGGTCCAAGATATCCTTTGGTGTAGAGAAAAATACTAAATCAAACTGACGAACAATCGCAATGGTCTTAAAAAGATATTTTTGAGCATTTAAAACTAACACTAATCCCAAAAAGGAAAGGGATAAGGTTATATGGCTTATATCGAGTACAATTACTTCACTTCCTGAAATGAAGAGAGCCAATAAAATCGCTACGCTTGCACTATTAAAAGCAATAGTTCCAAACTCGAGATTCCGATACATCTGCACATAATAGGTTTCATTCAGATCATCATCCATTTCCTCTTGATACAAGGAGTGAAATTTTCTGCTTTTCTTTAAGAAATTGAATGTCAAAAAAATGCTAATGAAACCTAACACTAAACAAATAGCTGATATCCATGGTATCAAGACTTTTACATCTAACATAATTTCGTGGGATTCGGTAGCAGCCTTAAACATCCCTACAAAACCGCCCAAGAAACCTCCCAAGACAACAGACATTAAAAACAACAATCCACGTTTCCTTTTCTTTTCCATATTCATTCTCCTTTTTCACTTGCTAGATTGTTTGCTTTCTTTTCAATCCAGTCAACGACTGGGATAAGAGCAAAGTAGGCCCAAATAAATTGGTCGCTGTAATAGAGATCAAACCATCCTAGATTTGTTCCAATTAGTAGACACACGCTAACTAATAGAGCTATAGCAACTACATAATAGATTACTTTATACTTGTTCATCATTTTTCTCCTTTTTCTTCAACCGATTGAAAATGGACAAGAGGACTAAGTTAATCCAAAACAAATACTTACTTTCAACAAAATAGAACCACCCCAGTAATGTTCCAATCATAGCAAAGGCATTCACAATAAGGGCAAGAACACTCATATAATAAACCACTTTATACATGTTCATCACTCGTCCTCCTCCAAGCGAAATACCGATTCGACTGTTTCGTTGAAAATTTGAGATATTTTCAGGGCAATGATAATGGACGGGGTGTACTCATCCCGTTCTAGTAGGCTAATGGTCTGCCTGGAAACCCCTGCTAGTTTGGCTAGGTCGGTTTGATTGAGACCATCGCGAGCCCGAAGCTCTTTTAGACGATTTTTAAGCATTCCTTTCTCCTTTTCTCTTAACTTGCTTATATTGTAACACATCTTTTTCTTTTTGACAAGCATATTTGTCAAAAAGTTTATGATTTTTGTCATTTTGCAAAAGAAAAAGGTCAGGAGTAAAATCCTGACCAGTTTATCTATCATTAAAATCCTAATTTTTCAAAGATTTCTGAGAAGTTTTGGCTGATTGTTTCAAGTGACACTTGCACTTCTTCTCGGGTTTGGTTGTTCTTAACCGTTACTTGTCCGCTTTCGACTTCACTCTCTCCTAGAGTGATGAGAGTCTTAGCCGCAAAGACATCGGCTGACTTGAATTGAGCTTTGAGTTTACGATTGAGGTAATCACGCTCTGCTTTGAATCCTTGTTGGCGAAGAGCTTGTACCAATTCCAAAGCCTTGACATTTGCTCCATCACCCAAGACTGCGATATAGACATCTAGGGCGTTTTCGATAGGGAGGGCCACACCTTGCTTTTCAAGAATGAGAAGCAGGCGCTCTACACCAAGTCCAAAACCAAATCCAGCAGTTTCAGGGCCATCAAAGTAAGCAACCAAACCATCGTAACGACCACCTGCACAGACTGTCAGGTCATTGCCCTCAATCTCAGTGATAAACTCGAAAATGGTGTGGTTGTAGTAGTCTAGACCACGCACCATATTGGTATCGATGATATAGTCTACTCCAAGATTTTCCAACATCTGACGCACCGCATCAAAATGAGCTTGGCTTTCTTCATCAAGAAAGTCCAAGATAGACGGCGCATTCTCTACTGCTACCTTGTCTTCTTTTTCTTTAGAGTCCAAGACACGGAGAGGATTTTCCTCCAAACGACGTTGGCTATCCTTAGACAAGGTCTCCTTGAGCGGTGTCAAATAGTCAATCAAGGCTTGACGGTAGGCCGCACGGCTCTCAGGATTTCCAAGAGTGTTGAGGTGCAATTTGACACCTTGGATACCGATTTCTTTCAAGAAATGGGCTGCCATAGCGATTGTTTCCACATCGGTAGCTGGATTGCTAGAGCCAAAACACTCAACACCAATCTGGTGGAATTGGCGCAAACGCCCTGCCTGTGGACGCTCATAACGGAACATAGGTCCCATGTAATAGAACTTGCTTGGCTTTTGCACTTCTGGGGCGAAGAGTTTATTTTCCACATAGGAACGGACAACGGGCGCAGTTCCTTCTGGACGGAGGGTGATATGGCGGTCACCCTTGTCATAGAAATCGTACATTTCCTTGGTTACGATATCCGTTGTATCTCCGACAGAGCGACTGATAACCTCGTAATGCTCAAAAATGGGCGTGCGCACTTCTGCGTAGTTGTAGCGCTTGAAAATCTCACGGGCAAAGCCCTCAACATACTGCCACTTGGCAGACTCAGCAGGCAAGATATCCTGCGTTCCTTTTGGTTTTTGTAATTTCATAGGGAATCCTCTTTAAACTTAATAGTCTTATTTTACCATAAATAAAGGGATTAAAACAGTAAGAAAAAAATTAGGATTTATACTCAATGAAAATCAAAAAGCAAACTAGGAAGTTAGCCGCAAGCTGTACTTGAGTACGGTAAGGCGACACTGACGTGGTTTGAAGAGATTTTCGAAGAGTATTAGATATCATTTTTGAGATTAATAACTGTCAAAAGAATAGCTAGGAAGGAAAAACCAACAAATAGTATCCAAGTCAACTGTATATTCCATACGGCTACAAGTGAAAAACAGGCTGTTCCCACAGGTATGGATAAGGTGAACAATAAACCTAAAAAATTACTGGTACGAGCTAGAACCTCTGGAGCTAGATTTTTCATGAGCATGGCACTAATCTTTGGTTGAACTTTACCAGACACATACAGAGTTGAAAAGAGAAATAGTAAACCAAGTACGACTTGATTGAATAAATTAGCTAGACCAATTAGACTGAGTCCTACGGTCACCCACATCATCAATCTAGGCAAGGACTGCTTCCCAAAATAATCATTGCCCGTAAGGCTACTGATGATGATTGCTACTAAAACACCGAATTGATTGATAAATAGTGCCTCTGTGTAAGAAAAATTCAAGAGAGAATGGCTCAAAAAGAAGATGTTATAGATGCTTCCTAAAGCCCCACCCAAGGCATTGATAAGCAAGACAGCAAAGATCATGAATCCAAAGTTTTTCTGTCCACCTTTAAGAAAAACGAGACGTAAATTTCGATAAATCGTTAGGAACTGCTCTTTGATCGGAAGCTTCTCATTTTTTAGAATTTTACCATCAGCAGATGACATTGACAGGCTCAATTTGCTTTTTCCTAAAAAGAGGATGACGGCTGATACTAGGAAAAAACAGGCATTGATTCCCGCAACGAGGGAAAAATTGTTGACCGATAGACCTAAGAGCCAGACTCCAAAAGCTTGACCCCCAATAGCTGAAATATAGGTGATGAACTGTGAAAATGAGTAAGCCTCCATCAGATCATCTTCAGCTACTTTTTCCTTAATAAGAGGCATGCGCAAACCACCAGCAAAATCACTGATGACATCGCTAATGACATTGATTAAACACAGACTAGAAAAGGCAAAGAGACTAGCTTGCTGAACAACTAGGGCTGCTAGAAAAAATAAAACTGCCTGAAACAAACCGCTATAGATCATCCATTTGACCTTGTCCCTCGTGTAATCTGCCCGAATCCCTACAAAAACTGTAAAGAGAGTCGGAATAATCATGACAATATTCGCCATAGCAACAGCAAAGGATGCTTGTGACAAGGTCGATGCATAGACGATAAATACCAGGTTGAAAATCGAAGCACCAAAAGCATTGAAGAAGCGTGACAAAGTCAAGAGACGATAAGCTTGATTTCTGAACAATAGTTTCATAGGTAATCTCCCTTCTTGTTCAAATACTCAATGAAAATCAAAGAGCAAACTAGGAAGCTAGCCGAAGGCTGTACTTGAGTACGGCAAGGTGAAGCTGACGTGGTTTGAATTTGATTTTCGAAGAGTATAAGTTTTATGTGAAGTATGACTATAGTATAGCACTTAGAAATTTTAGAGGAAAAACTTTTGAATATATGCAACAAAAAAATGTGCACAAAGAAACGATAGAACTTATTTGATGACCTGAGAGAGCTCAACAATTCTATCACTTAAAATTTCAAATAATTTTCTTAGTTTGCAGATATTCAACAATCGGTCGTATTTCTATAGTATTCGGCAGATTTATTACACCCAAGCATCTCAAAAATACGGACAGCATCTTCCATCTTTTTCTGACCTTCCTTGACTCTGCCTTGCTTGCTATCAAGGAGACCTTCTGCCCACAAATAGACAATTCGGAAATAGGTTTCATTTTCATTGTAGAAATGCTCTTCGATAACACGTTTAAAATAAGAGGCATTGGTAAATTCTTCACACTCAATGCTAGCTAAAAAGCCATTCAATAGTATAGTGTGAAACAGGTTTCGATTACCAGACATTTCCATTAGAAAATCAGATTTACGTACCATCTCTCTAACATACCTAGTGAAAAGAGAAACAGATAGAAATGGTGAACTGACTGAAAATAAATTGAGTTCATAGATTCCCCAAATCTCGGTAGAAAACAAATAATCATGAAGAACTTTCCCTTCCTCTGCTGTTAACTCTACCCTTTCATCCATGCTCTTCATATAAGACTTGATAATAATGGCATTTAGAATATGTTTCTGTTTATTGTGAGAATGGGCATGCTTTTGATACTCCCTGCGATACAAGTCCTCAAGCGGAGCTATATTCTTTGGATCCAAGACATCTATGATTTCTTTTCTCAACTCAGAATCTGTATCATACTGAAAACCTCTCGCCAGAAAGAGAATTTCCTCTACACTAGCAGATATATTTTCTAGGGCAAATAAGAACTTTTCCACCGAAAGCTCACTCTGACCTGTTTCAAAGCGAGATAACATAGACGGCGAAAATTGTCCCCCAGTTGCTTGTCTCAGCGAGATATTTCTTGACTCTCGTAATTGTCTAAAGACTTTTCCAATCTGCTCCATAGGCTTCCCCTTGATTCAGTGTTTTCTTTATATTATCATATTTTTTCAGAAAATTCATCAAAAACTTGCCAAATTGTCAGAATTATGAGAAAATAGAGGATATTTATCACGTGGAGGGACTGTAATGAGAGACGATATCAAAATCAATGACCGGGCTTTGGCCTTGCAAGACCAAATTATCGAAAAACTAGAGAAGGTTTTTGATACAGATGTGGAATTGGATGTGTACAATCTAGGGCTGATTTATGAGATCAATCTAGACGAAACAGGCCTCTGTAAGATTGTCATGACCTTCACCGACACCGCCTGCGATTGCGCCGAAAGCCTGCCTATCGAAATCGTGGCAGGTCTGAAACAAATCGAGGGTATCGAAGATGTCAAGGTTGAAGTTACCTGGTCGCCTGCCTGGAAGATTACACGAATCAGTCGCTACGGCCGCATTGCCCTTGGACTGCCACCTCGTTAAGCAGGTAAATTACTTTTGAAGATGAAAAGAAGCAAGCCAAAGTTGGCTTGCTTTTTGAATTTACTTTTTACCTGACTTGTCCATATTCCAGAAGTCTGTCACGGCTCCGCGTGAAGCAGATGATACGATATGGGCATATTTACCGAGGACACCACGACTATAGAGTGGTGGCAAGGTTGTTTCTGCCTTGCGTTTTTCAAGTTCTTCTTCGGATACGGCCATGGAAATTTCTTTGGTATCTTGGTCAACCGTAACGATATCGCCTGTACGAAGGTAGGCAATTGGTCCACCATCCTGAGCTTCAGGAGCGATATGTCCAACAACCAGACCATAAGTACCACCAGAGAAGCGTCCATCTGTCAAGAGGGCAACCTTGTCTCCTTGACCTTTACCAACAATCATTGATGAAAGTGACAGCATCTCAGGCATACCAGGACCACCCTTAGGTCCAACGAAACGGACAACAACTACATCGCCATCAACGATTTCATCTGTCAGAACTGCCTGAATCGCATCTTCTTCTGAGTCAAAGACCTTAGCTGGACCAACGTGACGACGCACTTTCACACCTGATACTTTAGCAACCGCACCATCAGGGGCAAGGTTCCCGTTCAAGATGATAAGCGGACCGTCTGCACGTTTTGGATTTTCAAGTGGCATGATAACTTTTTGACCTGGTGTAAGGTCTGCAAAGTCAGCCAAGTTTTCAGCTACAGTCTTACCAGTACATGTAATGCGGTCTCCATGAAGGAAACCATTTGCCAAGAGGTATCTCATAACCGCAGGCACACCACCGACTTCATAGAGGTCTTGGAAGACATACTGACCAGATGGTTTCAAGTCGGCCAAGTGAGGCACACGCTCTTGGATCGTATTGAAGTCCTCAAGTGACAAGTCAACATTGGCAGCATGGGCAATGGCAAGCAAGTGAAGAGTGGCATTTGTAGAACCACCGAGAGCCATAGTTACAGTGATGGCATCTTCAAAGGCTTCACGAGTCAAGATGTCTGATGGTTTGAGACCGAGCTCCAACATCTTAACAACAGCACGTCCTGCTGCTTCAATGTCTTCTTTCTTGTCAGCTGATTCAGCTGGGTGAGATGAAGAGCCTGGCAAACTCATACCTAGAACTTCAATAGCAGTCGCCATGGTATTAGCAGTATACATACCACCACAGCCACCAGGTCCAGGGCAGGCATTACATTCGAGACGTTTTACGTCCTCAGCCGTCATATCACCGTGGTTCCATTTTCCGATACCCTCAAAAACAGAAACCAAGTCAATGTCTTTGCCATCAAGATTTCCCGGTGCAATAGTTCCACCATAGGCGAAAATAGCTGGGATATCCATATTGGCAATGGCAATCATAGAACCAGGCATGTTCTTATCACAGCCACCGATAGCAACAAAGGCATCCACATTGTGGCCCCCCATCGCCGCTTCGATTGAGTCCGCGATGATATCACGAGATGTTAGAGAGAAACGCATACCTGGCGTTCCCATAGCAATTCCGTCCGCTACGGTAATTGTCCCAAACTGCACAGGCCAAGCACCTGCTGATTTTACACCTTCTTTAGCTAATTTCCCAAAATCATGCAAGTGAATGTTACATGGTGTATTTTCCGCCCAAGTCGAAATAACCCCCACAATCGGTGTTTCAAAGTCCTTATCTGTCATACCAGTCGCACGAAGCATGGCACGGTTTGGTGATTTAACCATACTATCATAAATGCTACTGCGGTGACGTTTATCTAATTCAGTCATCTTATCCCTCCCATTTCAGTTTTTACTATTATAGCACATTTTAAAAGCAATGAACAGAAGAAAATTCTTGAATTTTCAGAAAATTCGATTAATTGGCTTGACGACCTTCTAATTTTTTCATATTTTTTTGTCAAGTAACTTTACTTTACAAAAAAAATGTGTTATCCTAGTATGGTTGATGAAAATCAGTAGATTGAATCGAATATAAATATCTAAAGGAGAAATCAAAATGGCAGTACCTGCACGTCGCACTTCAAAAGCGAAGAAAAACAAACGTCGTACACACTACAAAGTAACAGCTCCATCTGTAAACTTTGACGAAACAACTGGAGATTACTCACGTTCTCACCGTGTATCACTTAAAGGATACTACAAAGGACGTAAAATCGCTAAAGCTGCATCAGCTGAATAATAGAAGGGAGATACCATGCGCGTAAATATTACACTTGAACACAAAGAATCTGGTGAACGCTTGTACCTTACTTCTAAAAACAAACGTAACACTCCAGACCGTCTTCAATTGAAGAAATACTCACCAAAACTTCGCAAACACGTTGTGTTCACCGAAGTTAAGTAAGCATTCAATACGAATCAATACAGAAAAAAACGCATAAGAGCGTTTTTTTCTTTTGTCAATTTCAGTACATTGCAATAAAAATCAACCGAATGACTACATTTTTTGTGAAATAAAATAGAGGCTCTAATATATAGAAAGAATCTAAAATCCCCTGCAAATCTACATTACAGGGGACTTGTGTATTATTCTTGTACTTCTTTCTGGGCGGCCTTGCCTTGGTCTAGAAGGGCTTGGACAATTTTCTCATCGCGTAGTTTGACAGAATCGTTGATCATTTCTGCGGACTTGACGATGGTTGTTTCTAGTTGGGCACGTTTCTGACGTCCCAATTCAATAGCTGCGACGATACCTTGGTTTTGAGCGACCAGACTTTCAGCCAGTTTGGTAACTGATTCGACAGCGACTGTCGGGCTTTGGGCAATTCTTTCCATCTGCGGAATCACTTCCTTGCTGGTTTCAGCTAGCATCTGAAGGGCAGCATTATTGGCATTGACAATGGCATCTGCCACGACACCTGATTTCATTGATTGTTGCAAAATACCCAGTTGGGCAATAGAAAGCTTCATTGTCGGAATCGTATTACGACGAAGCATGCCCAATTTTTGGCGCATATCAGATGACACCTTCACAAGATTGCGCATCTGAGGTGTTGTTGCCCAGGCAACATAGAGACGGCTGACATACTCAGTGTGCTGTTGTTCGAGGGTATTGACCACTTCAGCCATGCGGGCCAATTCTTGAGATTTAGTCTGGTATTCTACCGTACTTGTATCGAGTTGGTCAACTTGAGCTTTCAGTTCTGCAGCGCGATTGCCAGCTTCTGTCTGGCTAGCTTCGATAAAGGAAATCACTCCCACTAGATTTTCAATGGATTTGGTATTGTCCTCGATCAACATCTCAGCAGAGACGATATTTCGAGCTAGCACATCTTCTTGCTTGACCACTGCGGCAGCCATGCCATCTAGCTTTTGCTCCACTGTTTTTGAATCAAAGTAAAATTCCTGTAGGGTATTCTTGCTCTTGTTAAACAATCGTTGCAAAAAGTTTGGCTTTTCTTCTAACTCAGCAATTTCAGCGTTCTTGTATTTGACTACAAAGCCTTGCAACTCACGGTTGGTATTCTTGAGTAGATCATCCACTTGGGGAATCTGTAGTTTCTTTTGTTCTGACAAGATACGATTGACCGTATTGTTCACACCTTCGACAGCAGATTGCCCAAAATCTAAGAGAGCATTTTGATTGGTGACAAACTGGTCTACTAACTGGGGCACGTGCGCTTTGATTCCTTCTTGCTGCTCAGGGCTCAACTTTTCAAGGAAGGTCAAGGTCTTGTCCGAGCCAGTATTGGTCTCGATGATTTGGGTTGTTTTATCCACCTTAGCTACCGTATTATTGGCAATCTGGTCAATATCGAAATTAAATTCTGTCATGGTTACTCCTTTGTTTCTAACCTATTCTTTACGATCTTTTTCTAGAATACGCAAACTGATATCAAAATCACGCATATCTGTTTCATTGAGTTCTCTCAAGACTTGGTCTAGCTCAAGGTCAAATTGTTCGATAGCTGCTTTAGCTTGCTCTAAGCGTTCTTCTGCCCGATTATAGTTCTTCGGATTGGCCTTAATCTTTAAATAGCCTTCTAAAATCGTTTGGAATTTCTCCATCTTCAAACTATGAATGGCCGTCAACTCTTCCTTATCCCCTTCGGCAGAGGTGGCAATCTTGTCTAAAATGGCCTGATGATCAACGGCAATATTAGCCAAGGTCTGGGATAATTCTGGAGCTAATTCCTCTGGCTCCGAATTTTCAAGATCTACTTGACTTTCTCTATCCAAACGTTCTAGCTGAACATCGATGTTTGCCCTTACTGTACGAACCTTTTTGTCAATACGGTTATAGACATCATCGTCGATATAGGACTTTAGACGATCCGCCTCCTGATGGATTTCTCGCAGTTCGATTAATACTTGATTGGCCAGACTCTTATAGAACTCTGAGCCTTTTTCTACTAAAGTTTCCTCCAATTGCTGAATATCTTTGTCCGCCTGGCGAATCCGAGCCTTTAAAAGCTCAATCCGATCATCGAGCGAACGATCCTGCAAAAGAGGATAGCGTAAACGTTTGTAGAGACGATAACCACCATAGCCTAGCAGGACACAAGCCGCAAGTGGAAGAGCATATTGAACCAAAAGGCCCAACAAGAACAAGAAGCCCCAAAAATAGAGACAGCCTTTCCAAAAACCATTACCCGATTTCATAAACATTCCTTATTTTCAATTTATAAGTCTATTTTAGCACAAAAGACAAAAATGAGGGCGGAAATTCCCTAGAAAAGAATTGATTTCTTTGATATAGAATGGAGCTTGGTAGCGCGTGGTCTAATTTCAGTGAAGCTGACTCAAACCACAAACACACTCTGGGGAATATCAAAACAAAAGCTTGAAATATCGGGGGAGTTGTGTTAGAATGAACTTACAATGTGAGTAAAGTTACAGCATATGTAACTAAAAAAGCCCCACCGTGCCACCGATGGGGTTTTTTGCTACCCTCTAAAAGGGTTAACCATTACTTTTTACGTTTCTTAAGCCATAGCTTGAAAAGCTCAGATAACACGTTAATAAGTAACGGAGCTAGAAACACTGTGAGTAAAGTTTCTAACATATGTAACACCTCCCTTCATTAAAGTGAGGGGGCCAAAATATTATATCATACCAGATTTATATCATCAACATCGCTTAATTCTTGGAATAGATAGACTTAGATACACAAATAACCTCACTAGCAAATCTCTATACAAACTCAGAAATCAAGCTTTTAAGACAAAGCAAAAAGCCCCTAGATTCATAGCTAAGGGCTAATTGACTTGCAAGGATAGGCAGGACTGTCGGGGCTCCTGCATTTCTCGACCCACTTATAAGTGGCGCGTTGGTGACAGATTCTCAACCTCTATCCTTCATATCTTCATTATAGCACTTTTTTCTCAACTTTCAATCTGTGCATCTGAATTTATTGTCTATCTTTTTCTCTAGTGTCCTTCAACAATATTGCACTTCAACCTCACTCATGATTTCCAGCAAAGTTTTCTCGTTAATCTGTAAAGAAATTAACTCATCAAAAGATACCACTTTATATTCATTATCTCCAAGTACGACTACAATGTCATAAACAGAATTAGGAAAAATACCACATACTTGACCCTTATAATCAAAAGAAGCGTCCCAACCATTGTCATACAATGCTTGTAAATCATCTAATATCGCCATAATATATCTTGATTCTCCTATATAAGATATTCCACAACTTATCCAAAACCATACGAAAATTTATCCGGCAACTCTTTTCCTAACTTAATACTTTTAGTCAAAGTATCTTTGACAAATGAAGTAAATTGCCCTAAATCATCTCCAACATAGCTATATTCCAAAGTAATTTTATCGATAGTTGCAATACCTTTACAACCTCCACTCACAATAGAATACTGCCTCTTAGAGGCTCCATCTTCTAATTTGTACATCGTAATAATTTGTTTATCAATCTTTATCATTTTCTATTTATTGTAAAATAAGGCACTGGAACTATTCTTGACTCTCAAAAATATAATTGCAACAAGGTATCAAAATCGTCTTTGAAAACATTTTGACTATTCTGTTTTATTTGCTCAATGATTTTATCCTTTGTATCTCTTTCCAAAGGTAGCGTTTCAAACGCTTCTTCTTTTACTAAAAATTCACCATTTTCTCCCTGGAATTCTTTTGTAATTTTTCTAATATGACTCTCGAAATCGATAGATTGAAGTTCTTCGTCGTTGATGTTATCTTCAATCGCATCTAGCAACAAACTGATTGAAATTTTAATCATCTTTAAATACTTCCCTATGCGTAAATACCGCCTCTTTATTCATCAAGTCATCCTCTGTGTAATCGATTGTAAAAGTATCTAAACTAAAGATAGATTTAGGTGGAGTTGAACAAATCATAGGAACACTACGCACCCTATACTCTTTTTCTCCGATTCTTACAAAATGATTGATTTTCAAATCTGAAAAATCAGGATTCTCAACAGTAATCGAAACAAGACGATTCGCAATTTTATAAACAGCACATATCTTATTTTTCGTGTTTAACTTATCCATAATTTTTATTTCAATACTTATGGTCTGAGTAATCAAAACCAATTTTAGATTTGATACTATCAAATAAATCTAAAATGGATTGTGGAGTGTCATTCTTAAATGATACAGAAGGTTTATCTTGGTCTGGATAAACTTGGTCAATCCACTCATGAATTTGATTATAAAAAATCAACAGCTCTTTGCTTGGTGGTATCATCATATCTAGAACGAAACCTCCTTTACTTTAACTTCATTATAAACTTTCCTATTCTAATATTCAATCAACAAGAGACCATTACGATAGCTTTTTAGCTTCTTTTCTACTTCGTCCGCGGTCAAGCTGCTACTCCTTTATGATATAATTAGTTTAAAGAGAAGTGAAGTAGAAATGATAGTGTCGCTACGCAACTTCATAGTATGAGATGACGGGACAGGCACACCGTCCACTACTCTTGAGCGCTTAGATTTTTCTAAGTGCTTTTTTGCATTTTCTCGGCGTTCACTCTTGGTTCAAGTCCATTCTCCATACCATTTGGTAAGGAATTAGGTCATTCTACATTAGCTATGACTATGGACACTTACAGTCATCTCTCCAAAGAAAAAGCAAAAATAGTCATCTCATTTTATGAGAAAGCTGTTAGTTCTTTGTAAAGGGGGACAAACCCAGAAATCAACGTTTGAAGACAAAGCAAAAAGCCCACTGTTGTAGGCTTCTTACAATATAAAGTCTTATCTTAAAGCATTTTGTTGTAGAATAGATTTAGTATAAATTACACTTTGATATGCTTTATAAATGTTGATTCTGTAGTATTTTTAGAATTTACATATTAAATAAAATAGATTAAACTTTACTCCAGGGTGGACAAAAAGGAGTACAAATTTCATGGTGATGAGTTCAGTAGGCAAGTAAGAAGTACCGTTTAGGTGCTTTTTATTTTACTCTATTCATCTTGTAGATTAAGGCTGTATATCTAAATTTACTTTGGTTAAAAATTATCTAAAAACATTAACTAATGTATATGTGTCTGTGGTATAATTAGGGTAGTGTTTAATAATATTTTAAACATAAATATAAAACAGGAGGCATTTTATGAAAATCTAGCATATATTACTTGGTTTATAGTACAATTATCTACGATTTATATTTAAGTAATTGAGTCTAATTAACTTTTTATTGCTTAGAGTAAATTATAAAATAAAGGAGTATTTAAAGTGAAAAAGAAAAACATAATTATTACAGCTCTTATAGCACTATTTATAGTCTTTGCTGGTGTGGAGTCTGTGTCAGCAGACCATGTAATTAATAAAAGCGAGACTGAAAGAATTAGTAAACTAATAAATGGTATGACAAAGTATCAAAAAGACGCTTATGATGCACAATTTAGTGGTTTAAAAATTGCTCAAAATAGTGGCGTATTCTACTGGGGTAAAAATGGAGAACTTGCTTGGTATAAGCCTGAAGATGAAATTATATTAGACCCTTTAAACGTAACCGAATATGAAAAAATACATTATAGTAGTCGCTTTGATGATGAAGATTTAGTCTGGGGTGTATATATTGCTGAGACGAACAGACTTAGAGGGTATGATAGTTTTGATAAAATCAAAAAAGAATTTGATAAAGAAAAAGAGGAAGAAGCAAAAAAACATAAGGCATATATAGAAGAACGTAAAGAAGCTAGAAGAAATAGGTCAGAAGAAGAAAAAAGAAAAGAAGCTGAGTATAGAGAAAAACTAATTACAGATAAAAAATATGTAAACGAAGAAGATTTAAAATATGTGGGAGATGTTCTCAGAAATCATTATGGGGTGTTCTACTGGGGTGAAACTGGAGAACTTGCTTGGTATCATCCTGAAACTGGAAAAGTATTAGACCCTGTTAAAGCCCATTATGGCAAAACTTATGGCTCAACAATAGTTACCATTACTACCAAAGAAAATTTTGAAAGTGGGGACCACGTTTTTGCTTCCTATGTGGCAGAAATTAATAAACGTAGAGGATATGACTCTCTCGAAAAAATTAAAGAGGGAATGAAAAAGCCTAAGAGTGATACTACAGTAAAAACTGAAGAAGTTCCTACTAAAAAATCTGAAGAACCATTAAAAAAACAAGAGAATGAACTGAAGGAAAAGAAAGTAGACGAAAGTACTAATAAAAAAGAAGCTACAACACAGCAACAAGGTTGGGTGCAAGAAAATGGTAAATGGTTCTACTATGACCAATCAAACAACAAGCAATCTGGTTGGGTTCAAGTAAATGGTGCATGGTATTACTTAGCACAAGATGGAGAAATGAAGACAGGTTGGTTAAATCAAGGAGGCTCTTGGTACTATCTTACTGATTCAGGCTCTATGAAAACAGGTTGGCAAAAAGTTAATGGAACTTGGTATTATCTAAATGGTTCAGGAGCTATGCAAACAGGTTGGCTCAATCAATCTGGTACATGGTACTACTTAAATAGCTCTGGTTCTATGCAGACTGGTTGGCTTAGACAAAGTGGAACTTGGTATTACCTAACTGAATCAGGTTCTATGAAGACTGGTTGGCTTAGACAAAGTGGAACTTGGTATTACCTAACTGAATCAGGTTCTATGAAGACTGGTTGGTATCAAATTAGCACTAAATGGTACTACTCTTATAGTTCAGGAGCATTAGCAGTTAGCACAACAGTTGACGGTTATACTGTAAATGCTAATGGGGAATGGATTTAGTAACACGTTTTTTAAGGTAATAGATAAGCACTGGATATTCAGATTCAGTGCTTTCTTTTTTCTTTTTGTTTTTTAATCGACCTCTTCAACAAAGAAAAACCATTCTAAAATTACAACCTATACCTAATTCCTTATCTGAATAACATAACCGTCTACGATTAGATAGATTTAGTATAAATTACACTTTAGTACTTTTTTATCACTAACTATCTTGGCTTAATTCAAGTATTTCCATCACCTTATGAACAATCATCTTATGCTGTGGATGTTTCTGAATCTTCAATAATAGTTCCATCATCTCTGTATCTTGTGCCACAGAATAAGGTAAGAAAAAATCACTCAATGGAACTTCTAAAGCATCAACAATCTTCACAAAAGTTTCCAAAGAGATGTTTCTGTGGTTATTCTCTATCTGACTGATATAAGGAACACTTAGATTTGTTCTTTCTGCTAATTCTTGCTGTGTAATCTTCTTTGAAACTCGTAAATCTCGTATCTGATTACTTATAGTTTCTAATATATCATCCATTCCTTCACCCTCTATGTTAAATCTACTATCTATCTTATAGATTAAACAATCAGGTTTACATTCTCTATAGTTTAATATTAATTAGAAACATATTCTATTGTTAAAGTTTGTGTGATATAATTATAACTATTAGGAAATATTTATTTTATTTCATTAAGTAAAGTTAATATTTAGGAGGTCATATATATGATTAAAAAGCTCAAGGAATTGAGCAAAGAACAAAAGATTATAGGTAGTATTGTACTATTGCTTATCCTCGTTTTGTTCTTCACACTATTAACTAGCGGTAGCACTAAACACTCACAAGTTCAAACTAAGGCTAGTGATTCTGTCAAACAGTCTTCACAAGTTAAACAGTCTAGTTCATCTTCCTCTACTTCATCATCTAGTAGTGAAACTAGCTCTAAAATAGAAAAATGGTCTCCAACTGGACATATAGCTGTAGACGCTTATCTAAATACACCACAAGTTAAAATCATACTACGAGCCAAAGCAGTGAGAGAGATAGCACACAAACTCTCTAACACAGATAAACTCTACGAAGTTGAAGCCGAGGTAATTGGGATTGAAGAAAAAGATGAATACCGTGAGTACAGCATAACAGGCAAGAAGCTTCTTATTCGTACACCTGAATCACTAGCTGTGAAAATGAATGAACTTATGGTCTATACGGGAAATACAGTATCTTTAGAAAAATATGATTCAATCGATAAAGGCTCGTTAGTAATCAGTGAAGTGAGAAAAACAGAAAAAGCACAAGAAGAGGAAAAAGCAAGTATTGAAGCCTCCAAATCAAAAGAGGAGGAAAAGAAAGCATCTTCACGAGCAAAAGAGCAAGAACAAGCTTCATCTCACACTACAACTACTCCTACACAATCGTCTACACCTGCTCCACAATCAAATTTAAGACCGTTCAAAAACTGTAAGGAAGCACGAAAAGCAGGACGTGTAAACATACCTGCTAGTGACCCACAATATGGTCCATGGCTAGATAGAGACAAAGACGGATACGGATGTGATGAATAGTAAAAAAGTTCTTATTCTACTGTCACTACTACTTATTATAATCGTCACATTCACAGCATACTTAACTACTCTACCACAAACAGAATACCAGATAGCTATAAAGAGACTCCAAAAGATAAGTTTAGAGGCTGTGGAACAGAAAATACAACATAAAGAAAGCTTTTACCTATACACAGGTAGAGAAGGTTGCCCATATTGTCAAAAATTTGCTCCAAAACTAGCAAAAGCAGTGGATAAAACTGAGACAACTGTGTATTACTTGGATAGTGAGCATATAGATAAGACAAGTTGGAATAACTTTAAAACAACTGTAGGATTCAAAACAATCCCCAATCTCACTTACTTCACAAATGGTACAGTATATGACATATTACCGAAAGCAAGTCAAGCTAGTGTTGAAGTGATTGAATCATTTATAAGAAAGTAATAAATAATGAATACATACAAAATACTTAAGGACAATATTGAAACAATATATCTAGGTAAGGCTGATGGTAGCCTTCTAGAGATAGAAAGAAAATACTTTGACTTCCTTCCAGAGGTCGGAGAAGAGGTTGAAGTTTTTGGTACTGATGGAAACTACATCATTACTAGAAAACTCATAATAAATTCAGATACTCCCGATAACACTAAAACGTTGAAAATATGGGGATGGATTTGCACAGCAACCTCTCTGCTCTTCTTTCCTTTTATTTTTGGAGTAATAGGTATTGTCTTGGGATATCTCATCAGAAGCAGAGGGGATAGAGAACAAGGAACTGTTATAATGATTTGTGCAACTGGTGCTATGATTTTTGGAATGTGGCTAGGAGCCATTGTATGGGGGTAAGTAATGAATAAAGGAAAAATTATTAAAATAGCTGAAGATACTGCTTATATAGGTTATGAAGATGGAAGTTTAAAGGAAATTCCTATTGAATCTTGTGACTTTGAACCTGCCATAGGTGATTATGTCGAGGTTTATGGTGATATTGTTATAAAAATTGATAGTAAAAATAAAATTAGCAAAGTAAAAAAAAGTATTTCTGAAAGACTATCATTAGTCGCACATATAAATCTTGTTTTAGTAATAATTATAGCTATCATCACTGCAATTTGTTCTATATATCTAGGCTATCAGGAAACCATAGCCCTAGTTGTACTTGAATCAACTATAATGTGCTTATTAAATCTTGTATTTCTAATAATTTCGTCTATTAAAAAAAGTAAAGTAAATAAGGACATTTCTTTCAAATGTTTTATTATCGCTCTTATATGTGTGATTTTGTCATTTATGGCATTTGGTTTTGTAGAAAAATTTACAGAAAAGACACAAACGACAGTTTCAAGAAATACTACATCACAAAACAGCTCTAGCTCTTCAACAACAAGTAGCTCTACTACACCTTCATCATCTAAAGAGAGTAGCCCTAGTTCATCATCCTCAGTACCATCAAAACCTAAGGTTACTGTAGACAATGATAAAGCAAATTATAGTGAAGTAGATTATAATAGCTGGAATCATGATGAAATAGCCGTAGATACTAAAGTAAGAGTATATGGTAAAGTTTTACAAGCGATGGAAAATGGGAAAGCCTATACACTGCGTGTAGCTATAAATGATGACTATGATAAAATTATCTTAGTCTCTATTCCTTCTGAGTACAACAATAGAGTTATAGCCGAAGATGACCATATAACATTGTACGGACTAGTAAAAGGAAGACAAAGTTATGAAACGGTCTTTAAATCCACAAAAACACTACCTCTCATGGTTGCCTATATGTACGAGAACTAATACTACATGAAAAATAAAAAACATAACCAAATTATTCACGTTTCAGAAACACATATTATCATTCGACTCCACACAAATGAGACTCTAAATGTTCCTATCAATGAGTTAACTTTTCACCCTAAAGTAAACGATATTGTTGAAGTTTACCAGAATCAGAATCATGTAGTAGTTTGTCCTCTACCACAGAACAACAATCTTTGGATTCTTGTAACCTCAATTACACTTCTACTTCTTACCATTATAGGAGTTACATTTTTGTTCTTTAGACAGTCAGATAGGAATATAGAAACAGTAGATAATCAATCTTCACAACAAAGCTCCTCTACTACTTCTAGTTCCTCTGCATCATCCAGCTCTTCATCCAGCACATCTACCACAAGCTCTAGCTCAACTGAAGATAGTATAATAGATACGACAGCCGAAGAGCTTCGAGATATGGAGAATGATGGTAGATTAAAGACTGGTCAACTATACCGCTTTACAGCAGAACTAACACGCCAAAAGTTTTGGGAATCGTACGTAGGACATTTTAAAGCTCTAGATACATACCATACTATTTGGGTAAAAGCTAGTAATGCTCCTATGACTGGTGTACAAGTACAAATTAAGAAATCTATGATTGAGGGATGGCAAGAAGGAGCAACCGTTACTTTCACAGTCAAAATCATGGAAGACTCTGAAAAATTTCAATTCTGGGTTGCTACTGATGCCACACTTATCACGACTCCCACAGAAGAAAAGCACACAGAAAATACAACACAAGAAATTGATACACAAGCTATTCTACATGGAGACTACTCTAGCATAGCTGGTACTTGGAGGAATGAACTAGGATATGAAATAGTGTTTAATAAGAATGGGTTAACAAAAGGAGGACAGATAGCTCAGTCAGGCATGGGAAGCGATGGACACATAGGTTTTAGTGTCAGCTCAGGACCTATAGGAGCTGCAATGGGAATATATCCCCCTGGAACAAGTATACCTATGAAACGATTTGAGAATAACCAAATGGTATCAATCGAAGACCCAACTGATAAAAGTAAAACTAGAATTATCATTACTCAAACACATCCATCTGATGAAAAAGCTGTCTACTACAAAATAGACTAAAACAACATTCCCTATACTTACAAAGTTTTTCTAGTTACCTGAAAATCCCTGCAATTACTCATTGCAGGGATTTTGTATATCCTTTATATCACATGAACCTCCTTCAGACAATTCCACACTACTAACACATTTTTGATATAGAGAGTTAATCGGTGAATAGCAAAATTCACATACATCCTTTACTATTCTATTTTTTAATCGACCCTTAGAAATCCCATTATCACGCGCATTACTAACCACAAACACAGAGAGAGAAATTGATACTATTGTACAGTAAAAACTGATAGCTGAATCAAGTCAACACTACAAAAACATGAAATCCTATAATGTAAAACATCTTTAAATAGCTATTTTTATTCTCTAATTTATCTCATAAGCATACGCCTTTATGCCGTGAAAGCAAATTGACAGTAAGTAGGCACAAAGTACTCTAAGAACGTCTCAGACGAAAGGCTTTAGTTTTTCGGATGGACAGTTCATTTGTACGAGAGTGCCTTGTTTCTTGCTGTCAATTAGACCATGGAATAAATTAGGCGTATTTGGTACTTAACAAGCTGTGACGATGCAGATTATTGATATAAATCCAGCTCGTGAAGTTATTCTTCCTCGTAAAATAAAAAAAGGTAGAAACAAAGTAAAACACTTTAATAACTTAGAGTTAAAGCAATTTCTCAGTTATTTGGAAGAGGCTAACTTAGCAATATATAGAAATATCTATGAAATTACTTTGTATAAGTTTCTTCTTGCTACTGGTTGCCGTATTAACGAGGCCTTAGCTCTACACTGGTCAGATATTGACCTACATAATGCAACTGTGAATATTACAAAGACACTAAATCATTTAGGTGAGATTAACAGCCCAAAGTCTGAAGCAAGTTATCGCACAATTGATATTGACCCACAAACTATAGAGGTCTTAAAAGCGTATCAAAAAAGACAAAGGCAAGAAGCTTGGAAACTTGGTCGAACTGAATCTGTTGTCTTCTCAGATTTTATTCATAAATACCCAAACAATAAAACACTATCAACTCGTTTAAACACACGTTTCAAACATGCTGGCGTTCCTAATATCGGATTCCACGGTTTTAGACACACACACGCTAGTCTCTTGTTAAACTCTGGAATACCATATAAAGAATTGCAACACCGTCTAGGTCATTCTACACTAGCTATGACTATGGACACTTACAGTCATCTCTCCAAAGAAAAAGCAAAAACAGCCGTCTCATTTTATGAGAAAGCTGTGAGTTCGTTATAAGTGATGACAAAAATGATGACAAACCCAGAAATCAACGTTTTAAGACAAAGCAAAAAGCCCACTGTTGTAGGCTTTCTGTAAGATATATCTTAAAATTAAAGCATTTTGTTGTAGAATTCAACGACAAGTGCTTCGTTGATTTCTGGGTTGATTTCGTCGCGTTCTGGCAAGCGAGTCAATGAACCTTCCAATTTTTCAGCGTCAAATGATACGAATGCTGGACGTCCAAGAGTAGCTTCTACTGCTTCAAGGATAGCTGGAACTTTCAATGATTTTTCACGAACTGAGATCACTTGACCTGGAGTTACGCGGTATGATGGGATATCAACGCGTTTTCCGTCAACAAGGATGTGACCGTGGTTTACGAATTGACGAGCTTGACGACGAGTAGTCGCAAGACCAAGACGGTAAACAACGTTATCCAAACGACGTTCCAAAAGAAGCATGAAGTTGAAACCTAGGATTCCGCCTTTGATTTTTGTAGCTTGTACGAACAAGTTACGGAATTGTTTTTCACCTACACCGTAAGTGAAACGAAGTTTTTGTTTTTCAGCCAATTGCAAACCGTATTCTGACAATTTAGAACGGTTGTTTGGTCCGTGTTGTCCTGGTACGTAGTTACGACGTGCCAATTCTTTACCTGTACCTGTAAGTGAAAGGCCAAGGCGACGAGCTTGTTTCCAAGATGGTCCTGTATAACGTGACATGTGAATGTCCTCCTGATATAAATAATATTTCGGTGGAAATAGTCACTTAGAAAGCCCTGATTCGTGCAGATGCCCTTCGCCTAAACAGCCAAGGTTACTTATCATAAGACACCTGTTGACGAGCTTCATGCTTTCCTGCTGATATTTCGCACAAAATCCATTCTACCATGAATGGCTAGATTTGTAAAGGGGTTTTAAGCTTTATTTTCACTGCCAGAGAGGTTGAGAAGGAGGGTAAAGGTGCTTCCGAGGCCGTACTGGCTGGTAACTGTGATTTCTCCACCCAATTGATGAGCCAATTCACGCGCAATCGCAAGACCAAGACCATGACCACCTGTTTTCATGTTACGCGAAGTTTCGACACGATAAAGGCGTTTGAAAATATTCTCCAAATCCTCTGGGGCAATGCCCTGTCCCTCATCGGTCACACTGATTGAAAGCTGATTATTTTCCAGCTTAGCCACCACTTCCAGCTTGGTTCCTGGAGCTGAGTATTTAAAAGCGTTATTGACCAGATTCACCAGGATACGAGAAAGTTTGGCATAATCTCCCTCAATCCGGGCAGACTCTGGGATTACCTGCAAATGGACATCTCGCTCCTCCTGCTCAATCAAGAACTGAAATTCACTCATACACTCAATCAAGAGCTGATCCAGAAAAATGCTGTCTTTACTAGTTGTCTCTGCCTGATTTCTAGCTGTGTTTAGGGTCAAAAAATTCAACTCTTCAACCAGTTTATTGAGCCTTTCCGTCTGACGCCCAATGGTTGCTAGATAATGAGCTTGTTCCGACTCCTTGATAACCCCATCCAAAATCCCTTCTACCGTCGCTTGGATCGAAGTGATGGGGGTCTTGATATCATGCGAAAGTTGAGCAATCATCAAGCCCTTTTCACGTTCGCTTTCTTCCAAGGAATCAAAGGTGGCCTGCAAATCATGGGACATTTCATTGAAAGCTTGGCCTAATTGTTGAAATTCTACAGGGCCTTGAACCTCCAGATTTGCAGGGAAATCCTTGTCCGCTACTCTCTTGGCATGTTCCTTGAGTTTGCCCAATGAAGTAAAGACCGGCGATAGGAGAAAGAGACTAATCCCAGCACCGATAAAACTAGCCACTAGAGTCATACCCACTAGGAAATAAATTTCTCTTTCTTCAATTAGCATTCGCTGGATGGCCCAAAAAACCACGATAATCGTTAGGAGTGTTGAAATGACATACCCCACTAAAATATAACTTTTTAATTTCATTAACTACCTCGTGCTTTCTCAATTTTGTAGCCCAAGCCCCAGACGGTTTTGATGGTGGGTGTTTCTGAACTAGCATGTTTAGCCAACTCCTGTCGAAGAGCATGAATATGAACATTCAAGGTATTGGTGTCATCCACATAGTCTTCTTGCCAGACCTTTTCATAGAGGTCTGTCTTAGAGAAAACCCGCTCTGGATTGCTGGCTAAAAGCCATAGAAGTTCGAAGGATTTGACGGTCAAATCAAGCGCCACATCTCCAACTTGGACCTCATGGCTACCATGATTCATCCGTAAATTCCCGAGACTGACGACTTCTGTCTCACCTCCACGATGAAGGCGACGCAAGATATTGTGGACACGCAAAACCAGCTCACGAGGACTAAAGGGCTTGGCAATAAAGTCATCTGCCCCTAAGCTCAAGCCGTAAATCTTGTCCTGCTCACTGGTCTTAGCCGTGATAAAGAGAAAAGGCTGATCCGGAGATTGATACTGAACTTCGCTAATCAAATCATAACCATCCATCCGAGGCATCATGATATCTGTAATAATCAAATCAATTGGTTTTCTCTTGAAGATTTCTAAGGCCTCTACTCCATCATGGGCCACCAAAACCTGATATCCTGCCTGAACCAGATAACGTTGATGAATATCTGTGATTTCTACCTCGTCGTCAACGAGTAAAATTGTCTTTCCCATCTGTCTCTCCTTTGAAAAAAACAGTGCTATACCACAATAGTATAACACTATTTTAATCTCTTTACGAACATTCTAAACGATATCTGGATTTTTCATATCCTAGATAGAAAGTCTGTAGCTAGACTAGTCATTTTCTTCTTTTTTAGCTTTCAAACCGAGTCCACCTAGAAGTCCGGCCAAGGCTAATCCAAAGAATCCAAGAGTAGCCATTGATGTTTGGGCTTCACCAGTATATGGAAGCATGTCTTTTTGGTCTTTCATTTGATCAGCCATCATTGGACTTGATACCTTGTTATTAGATACCATCTTGCCTTCATCAGACATTTTGCTTGAGGCTGCTGGAGCTTGATCTTGTTTCATGCTTGGTGTTGCCATAGGCTGGCTAGCATTCATGGTTTTGTCCTGCTCTTTGTTAGGCATCATCTTATCCTGACTAGCAGCTGGCATTTTAGATTTCATCTCATCTTGATTGGCACTAGGCATTTGAGCGTTCATCTTAGATGCATCTTGATGACTATTCATCATTGGAGCCGGCATAGCTGAACCATTAGAAGATGGGACGAAACCTGACTGCATCGGAATCAGAGACTGATGTCCATGCAAGTTCACTGTCAAATCTTTTGTCGCTACAAGGTTGCTCAAGTCTGCCTTGCCGTCTTTAGCACCGTACACTTTGATGGTAGCTTTATAGCTTTGAGTGCCGTTTTGTTTCAAGAGGTCAAGAAGAGCTTTATCAGATTTTCCTTGAGTGCCGGCCAAGTCTACTTCATAGAAATAGAGACCTTTGCCCAATTTTTCTACTGGTGGAAGAGCTGGATTTTTAGCTGAACCATTGTCTGACCATGGGGCCTTGTCAGAAGCTTTCAAGATAAGGCGAGTCAACATACCGTCACCAGCGAAGAATTCGTATGGAATGACTTGGTTGACGCCGGCTGTGAACGGACCTGGGAAGTTAGCTTTATCCAAGTAAGTAGCTGGAACGTCTACTGTATCTTTAGTATTGTCTGCCACACCTTTTTGAACTTCAGCTGGAGTAGTCAAGCCGTTTAAGTTGACATCCAAATCTTTTGTCGCTACAAGATTGTTCAAATCTGCCTTGCCATCTTTGGCACCGTATACCTTGATAGTAGCTTTATAACTTTGAGTGCCATTTTGTTTCAAGAGGTCTAGAAGCTCTTTATCAGATTTTCCTTGAGTACCGGCCAAATCCACTTCATAGAAGTAAAGGCCTTTACCCAATTTCTCTACTGGTGGAAGAGCGGGGTTTTTAGCTGAACCATTGTCTGACCATGGAGCCTTGTCTGAGGCTTTCAAAATCAGACGAGTCAACATACCATCACCAGCGAAGAACTCGTAAGGAATAACTTGGTTGACACCAGCTGTGAATGGCCCTGGGAAGTTAGCTTTGTCCAAGTAAGAGGCTGGAACATCCACTGTGTCTTTAGTATTGTCAGCTACGCCCTTTTGCACTTCAGCTGGGGTGGTCAAGCCATTCAAGTTGACATCCAAATCTTTTGTCGCTACGAGATTAGTCAAATCGGCCTTGCCGTCTTTCGCACCGTAAACCTTGATAGTTGCTTTATAGCTTTGAGTGCCGTTTTGTTTCAAGAGGTCAAGAAGCTCTTTATCTGATTTACCTTGAGTACCTGCCAAGTCCACTTCGTAGAAGTAGAGACCTTTGCCCAAGTTTTCTACTGGTGGAAGAGCGGGATTTTTAGCTGAACCGTTGTCTGACCATGGGGCCTTATCGGATGCTTTCAAGATCAGGCGAGTTAACATACCGTCACCAGCAAAGAATTCGTATGGAATAACTTGGTTGACGCCGGCTGTGAACGGACCTGGGAAGTTAGCCTTGTCCAAGTAAGTGGCTGGGACGTCTACTATGTCTTTGGTGTTGTCAGCCACGCCTTTTTGAACTTCAGCTGGGGTTGTTGCTGGCTGAGCTTCATTTGCTTCACGGTCTTGTCCAGAAACTGTAGGCGCAGGATTTGTCGCGGGTTTAAGCGCATCTTCTGTTTCTTTCTTAGATTCTGGTTTTGCTTGCACTTCTTCTTTTGGTGCTGCTACTGGTTCTTTAGCAGCTACATTTGCTTTTTCTGGAGAGCTTACAGTATCCAAGCTTGCTTTAGGTGCTGAGTCTGCTTGTTCTGAAGGAAGAGCTGTATCAACTGCTTCTTTGAAAAGTTCTGCTGGTAAGTCGCTCTTTTCACTCACCGAAGTTGCGTCTGGCACAACTTGGGCAGGGGTTGGATTGACCACATCGGCACGTACAAAACTTGGTTGACCAACTAGGACAAAGAAGCCACTGGCTACAACAACTGAGGCAACACCGACACTAAGACGGCGAATAGACCAACGAGTATATCTTTGATTTGGATTGAATTTCATAGGATTCTCCTTAGAGTTTTTCTTTATTTGATGACTCTAGTATAATCTCCTAAAATTAAAAAGGATTAAGAAAAAGTTAAAATTTTTCTTAAATCCCTCTTATAAAATACTTATATTAATTAAATCCATAAACAGATTTGGTGATTTGATAGACGACATTGGAAAGTTTGCGAGCTGGCAAGACCGAATGTTTGGTCAAACGGCTGAGCATGGTCTTGCGAATGGCCTGAAAGACCTCTGGATTTTCCTGCTGAATATAGGTCCACAGCTCCCGTTTTTTGGCAAGATGCTCTGCTGTGCCTGCTCGGTTGAGTAGGGCACTGGAAATAACCGTCGTGATTTCAATATGATTCAACAGATATTCTCGCATTTTTGGATGACTCACTTGGGACAAATCAAGCTGGTCTACCAAGAGTCGATTGACCTTGAGTTGCTGGTCAATGCGCTTAATCATCACTTGCTCATTGACAGACTGGTCCTCACGCCCAATCAAATAACGATAGAAATCGACAGGCAGATAGTACATGGTCTTAACCTGCTGAAGGGGGGTAAAGACAAAGAGATTATCGACATAAAAAGTATGCTCAGGCAATTGGAACTGGCTCGCTCGCAACAAATCTGTCCGGTAAATCAGCGAGTGCATCATGATATACTGGCCTTTGGAGAAATTTCCAATCTGATCCCAGCCAAAAATCTTCTGGACAGGCAAGACTGACTCGTAACTCATACTCTTCTTACGAGACTGACCTTCCTTTTCATATACAAAATTAGTCACAAAGGCATCAACTTCCTGCCCCTCACTCTCTAGTTCCTGCAAGGTTTCGAGAATTTTCAGGTAAGCACGGGGATCCACCCAGTCATCACTGTCAACTACTTTAAAATAACGCCCAGAAGCCTCCGCCAAGCCACGATTGACCGCACCGCCATGGCCCTTATTTTCCTGATAGATGGCTCTAACGATGTTAGGATACTTGCTGACTAAACGCTCAGCGATTTCCTGAGTCTGGTCCTGAGACCCATCATTGATAATCAAAATCTCAACTTGCTCACCACCAATCACTAGCGACTCCACACAGTAATGAAGATAGGCTGCGGCATTATAGCTAGGAATGGCGATAGACAATAACTTCATAATCTACTCCTTTAGGGGACTGATTTTTTCTTATACTCAATGAAAATCAAAGAGCAAACTAGGAAACTAGCCGCAGGTTGCTCAAAACACTGTTTTGAGGTTGCAGATAGAACTGACGAAGTCAGTAACATATATACGGCAAGGCGCCGTTGACGTGGTTTGAAGAGATTTTCGAAGAGTACTACTCTCTCTTGTCACTTCTTTCTATTCTACCATAAAGTCCAGCTTTTGAAGGACTTTTACTAGAATACAAGGGTTTCTAGTCTCAATTGGAATACAGGTCTCTCTATTTGCTATCTAGGAGATCAAAAAAAGAGGGGATTCCCCTCCTTACGAATTTAATTCTGCCAAGTCGTCTAGATACTGGTTGTTAATGACTGCTAAAATATAGGCATCTGCCCTCAAGAGGTCATTAGGTCCAAACTGGACATCCAGCGGTGAATTTTCTTGTTCACGAAATCCTAGGATATTGAGGTTGTATTTGCCACGTAGATCCAGCTGACTCAGGCTTTGACCTGCCCAAACACTCGGAATTTTCATCTCCACGATAGAGACATTTTTATCCAGCTGAAAGACATCAACATTGTTATGAAAGAGAATGGTCTGCGCTAGTGACTGCCCCATTTCATACTCAGGTGAAATCACCGAGTCAGCACCGATTTTTTCTAGCACCTTCTTAGCTGTCTGGCTTTTGACCTTTGCAATAACCCTTGGTACACCTAGACTCTTACAATGCATCACTGCAAGCACACTCGACTCCAGATTTTCCCCTGTTGCCACTACAACCGTATCACAGGTATCAATTCCTGCAGTTCTGAGGAGTTCCTCGTCTGTAATGTCGCCAACAACTCCACGCGCCAAAACTGGCTCAAATTGATTGATTCGCTCGGCGTGGTCGTCAATGGCAATAATATTCATATCTTGCTTGGCAAGGGCCGTCAGGACACTACTCCCAAAAATCCCCAAGCCTAAAATTCCAATCGTACGATCTGACATCATTCTTCCTTTCTTATCCAATACTAATATCTGCTTTCATATACTGAATCAAATCTTTCTTATCAGGCTGGTAGTCCGCTAGACTAACCAACAAGGTCAAAGGACCGATACGGCCAATAAACATGAGCACCATGACAATGCTGAGAGCTAGCTTGCCCAATTCTGGCGTCAGATTTGCCGTTACCCCAACTGTCGCAAGAGCTGAAATGGTCTCAAACATGAGATAGATAAATCGCGGTGTTCCTTCTGCTGTAATTCCCAACAACATCAAGCCCAACAAGAAGGTCATCAAAAAGATAATGAAGACACTAAAGGATTTTTGGACTGTTCGAACCTCAATGGTTCTCTGCGCAACATTGGCATGAGGCAAGCCCAGCAATTCACTACGCGCAAAGACCAATAAGACAAAGAAAGTCGTAATCTTGAGCCCCCCAGCCGTTCCTCCAGGCGCCCCTCCGAGAAACATCTGTAAGATATAGATAAACAAGGTCACAGGCCGAGCTTGGGTGTAGTCAATAGAGGCAAAACCAGCCGTTCTCATACTGACGGTTTGGAAAAAGCTGACCAACACTTTCTCTGGAACACTGAGATTACCAATGGTTCCTGGATTGTGCCATTCTGTAAAGAGTGTAGATACTGTCCCAAACAGCAAAATCCCTGCAGTCAAGAAGAGTACTAGTTTGGTGTGGAAACGTAGACGGCGTTTTTTCTTCTTGTCAAACTGGGTTGCCAAGTCAAACCAGACCATAAAGCCAAGACCACCTGTGATAATCAAGCCAGCAATGACCAGATTGATCAAGGGATCCGTCTGAAAAGCCACTAAACTGCTACTACCGAAATTATCAAAACCAGCATTACAAAAGGCTGAAATGGCTAAAAAGATAGAGGTAAAAATGCCTCGTCCCCAGCCAAACTCAGGAATAAAACGAAAACTTAGTAGGAAGGCACCCAAGCCCTCCACCAGAAAAGTTGTCAAAAAGATGGACCGCATAAAGGCCTTCAGCGACCGAGTCTCCCCGTAACTAAAGCTTTCCTGAATAGTTTCACGACTGCGAAGACTGAGTTTTTGCTTCCCCTGAATATAAAAGACCCCGATAAAAGTCATGAGCCCCAGACCACCAATCTGTATCAAAAGCATACAAATCAACTGCCCCCAGACATTATAGGTAGTAGCTACCGGTTGCGTAGAAAGGCCGGTTACACAGACCATGGACACCGTCGTAAAGAGATGGTCAAAATAAGTAGCCTGCGAACCACTCGCCTGAACAAAAGGCAAACTCAAAAGAAGAGAGCCTATAAGAATAACTCCAGCGAAACTTAAAAAAATTCGACGAGCTGGCGAAAGTCCACCCAAGGCCCTTTCAATTTTTTTCACAAATAATTTGAATAACATACATCCATTGTACCATAAAAAGAAGAAGAGTAGCTAGATCTGAGAAGTTATCTCAAGGCAGAGTTCCAAGGCCTTCTCAAAAGCTTCTGAACCCCAGTCACGACTATCGTACTGGTCCAAGTCTGCTAAGGAATCAGCTGTGAACAACAATTCTCCCCAGAGAACCCCTCGCAGTTGGGCTACTGCCGCAAGCGCAGAACACTCCATCTCCACAACAGCACAGCCTTCTTCCTTGCGATAAGCCACCTTTTCAGCCGTTTCTCGGTAAAAACCGTCTGTCGTCCAGGTCATGACTTCTTCATAGGGAATCCCTCTAGCTTCCAACACTCGCTTAATAGCAGCAATAGCCTCTGGCTGCATTTCCATATAACGAGAAGGTGCCACATAGTGATAACTAGCTCCTTCATCTCGCAGAGCGCGAACAGGGACTAGAAAGGCATTTTCTTCTATATCAGCCAGCACACCACAGGTTCCAGTGGAAATAATCTGCTCCACACCATAGCCAATCAACCAATCCATAAACTGAGCTGCTGGAGCTGAACCGACAGGAGCCTGAGCCAGACAGACCTCCTTGCCTTTGTAGTTCACGACATAGATTGGATAGATCTTGGTGGCTGAAACGAATTCGCCGACACAGTCCGCCCCTACTTCCCTCGCATAACGGTCAATCTCCTCACCTAAAAAAGCATAGACACACTTCTTGGGCAAGTGCAAGTCTAGCCCCTCGTGATTGGGCATGATGACCGCCTGAGTATTATCATCAAACTCTAAAATGGGAATCGCATGTTTCTGAACCATAACCTACCTCCTCTAATTTTGTACTATTGTATCAAAAGCTGATAAAGTGTCAAGGAGGAAGCTGAGGAACTGAGGAGAAAAAAGCATCCCACTTACGAGATGCTTTTAAATTGATCAATGAAGCAGACTTTATAAAATATAGAGTAGGTAAATGTGGGCTGGATAAAAAATGATGAAAACCTACAAAAAAGAAACAACCTCCGCTGTTCCTTTTTACTTCTATTTCACAGGTATCTCCTTCATCACGCGCGCAGGATTACCAGCTAGGACAACGTTGTCGCCAAAGGACTTAGTGATTACAGCCCCTGCTCCAGCAACAACATTATTACCCAATGTCACTCCAGGAAGGACAATGACACCACCTCCAGCCCAGAAATTGTCACCGATGGTAATGGGCTTTCCGTATTCCACACCTGAATTGCGTTCCTCCGGGTCCAATGGATGGAGGGGAGTCAAGAACTGACAGTTGGGACCAATCATAGCATTGTCACCGATGCGAATCGGACAAACATCCAGCATGGTCAAGTTCCAATTAGAATAAAAATTTTCCCCTAGATGGATATTGACCCCATAATCGACCACCAGGCGTGGATTGACAAAAATATTTTGTCCAGTCGAGCCAAACCAAGTCTTGATGATTTCGACTCCCTTCAAGGGATCTTCTTCCTTGTTAAAGGCAGACTGTTTTTGGCGAGAAGTCTGAGCCAAGGCCCGCAATTCTGGGTCCGATGGACGGTAAACCTCTCCTGCTATCATTTTCTGGTATTCGCTGATCATTGTATTCTTCTCCTTGTTCCCTACTATCATATCAAAATTTCTACGTGTCTGACTAGAATAAGGAGCACTTTCTACAATTGATACTCTTCGAAAATCAAATTCAAACCGCGTCAACGTCGCCTTGCCGTACTCAAGTACAGCCTGCGGCTAGTTTCCTAGTTTGCTCTTTGATTTTCATTGAGTATTAGATGCTGGTCTTTATCACATCCTATCTAGCTAAGCGAATACGGGTCACGATTCCGTCTGGATCTGTGATTTCCAACTGGCTTGATGTCAGCCATTTGATTGGTGCATCAACTTCTTGTGCTCGCTGGGCAATCGTTAACAGTTCTTCTTTACTAGCAACCTCAATAACATAATGGGCCAAACCTGGCAAGTCTTGCTTACGCGGAGCCAGATTTTTTCCTCCCCATTCGTTGACTGCCAAATGATGATGATAGTCCCCAGCTGCAATCCAACTAGCGCTAGGCACACTGAATTTATCCTCTAACCCTAACACCTTTTGATAAAACTGGCTGGACTTTCGACTATCCTTGACGGAAAGATGAATATGCCCCATTCTCGTACCTTCTGCCAGGATAAAGGGCTCTACTCTTTCCCCCAGCTCATAAATGTCCTGCGCCGCAAGAGCCTCCGTCACTCCGATAATGCGTCCGTCTTCTCGAATATCCCATGTGGAAACCGGCTTATCTCGATAGAGTTCAATGCCATTTCCCTCCAAATCCTCCAAGTAAAGAGCCTCACTGTACCCATGGTCTGCACCGCCAACTAGAGGAATCTGTAAATCTGTCAGGTGCTTCAAGACATCCGCCAAAGCCTTTCGTGTCGGCAAGAGAATGGCCAGATGGTAAAGGCCATAATGTTCCCTTACTTCACCGCTCTCTTGTGTTTGAATCAAGTGTACCAAGGCTTTTCCTCCAAGTCCCAGAACGACCTCTGTCTCAATTTGAGATAAGATTTCTAAACCAAGCACTTGCTGATAAAAGGCTCTTTGACTGGCCAAGTTCTTTACATTTAAAACTGCCTCTGCCAAATAAATATGGCTTTTGTATTCATAGGTCATAAATGGTTCTCTTTTCTCGTTGTAATTCTTTTAGTTACAACTATTATATAATTTCCATCAAGAAAGTCAAGCCAGACAACTTATAGATTATGATTCTGTAATCTTGTCTATATGGGATTAGAACGAGAAAATCTACAGAGAATTGACAATCAAACCATTGAAAATTTTTACCAACTCTAAGATGACTCTCATCTCAACCCAAAAAGAAAAGGAGCGGATATGATATCCTACTCCTTTTTCTTGTCAGAAAATCTAATTAGAATTAGTCTTCTTTTTTCTTGCGAGCAACAATTCCAAATCCGCTCAATACTCCAAAAAGTCCAAGTGCTGCTAGGCGAGCATTGTCTTCTGTACCAGTGTTTGGAAGTTCAGCTTGTCCTGTTTGAGGTAACTCTTCCCCAGATTCTGAGTGTTGCCCCTGAGATGACTTGTCCTCTTCTTGGGCAACCGCTTCATCTTGATGAGAACCTTCTTGTTTTGTAGGTTCATCAATCTTAACAGGATTTGACTGAAGGTATTCTTGATTCTGTGGTTTCGTTACATCATCACCTATTACCTCCGTATATAAATGGGTAATAATGCCATCTTTTTCATGGGTCATTGTATATCGATATTTCTTACCATTTTTCGATATGATATCAGATTTAGGAGCCAATTTACCAATTTGAATTGGAATAAGTTCTTCATTTGATCCAATAATAATATGACGAGTAATCAATAATGGAGCTACAGGATGAATCGCTGGTTCACCTTTCTCACTTACAACTCCTTCTGGCAATTCTGGTCGTACTTCCGGTTCACCCTTCTCACTCACAATACCTTCTGGTAATTCTGGTCGTACTTCCGGTTCTCCCTTCTCACTTACAACTCCCTCTGGTAATTCTGGTCGTACTTCTGGTTCACCCTTCTCACTTACAATTCCTTCTGGTAATTCCGGCTGTACTTCTGGTTCACCTTTTTCACTAAAGTATTCTAAAAAGTCATAAATAACTGTTTTTTCATTTTCATCAACTGTACCTATTTCAGGCGCTGATGTAGCACGATGTCCTTTGTAAAAATAAGACTTACCATCTTTTTGAAGTATTGTTCCCACTTTAGGAGCAGTAGACGTATATTCATCTCCTATAGAAGCATCTTGTGTTAGTAGTTTTCCTGCTGCTATTTCAGTAGTTGTTCCTTCTAACATGTATTTTGCAAATACATTTCCACCCGTTGCTAGTTTATAGACATAGGTAATTTCAGTAGTTCCTGATGCAACTTTTCCTGTCTCAGCCGGAGAGCCAGTTTTCAGTCCTACTAGTTTATATTTTTTACCATCTTTGGTGATTTCTTGTAGTTTTACCGTTGTAGCATCATATGAAACCTCTTTGTTTGTTGTCGTTGGTGTTCCTACTACTACTTTTTGATTATCCTTATTTAAGTAATATTTAGTTTCTGTAGAAGATATCACTGCATCTTTAACAACATCTGTACTTTCTTTAATAGAAGTTCCATCCGCTAATTCATACTTAACAATGACACTACCTTTACTCTCAGTAGTTTCTGTTTCTTCCTTAGCGTAGATGTTTTTAACATTAGTTAGTTGATCACTAATATGGTAAGCACGGGTTGGTTGGTATAAGTCGTAATAATGAATTTCACTATAAATAGGCTCAGATATTGACGCATGTTGTTCATATTTCGTAGGTGCGGCAATTCTATATCGAACTCCATCTTTTTCATATTCTTTATATAATTGGCCTAATCCATATTGATATCTAGTATCTTCACTATAATATTTCGAACCAAAATAGCCAAATCTATAAGCTAAATAAGTTTTTTCTGGTTGATTAGAATCATCATCTTCACTAGGATAATAAGAATCTGTACTCTTATCTCCTAGTTTAAAATCTACATTTACTTCAAACACATTTTTTACAAAATTTGCATTTGTTGGAACTTGGTCGACATACTGAATTGCTTTATGAGCCTCTTTAAACTTCGTGACATTTGCTTTTTCACTCTCGTAATTAGCAGTGTCTTTAAACTCTTCAATATTTCCAACAAATTTTGGTTCTACTTTATCTCGAGAATTTTTCCATCCTACTGTAATTTCTTTTTCGCCAAACATTTCTTTTAGCTTAGTTATATATTCTGTCACATCGTTATATTTTACAAACTTTCCGTTTTCTCTTATATAACCATTAAACTCCTGATGTACAGAATAAGTAGGACGATTCTTATTATCTACTGCATTTTTATTTGTTAATGTAACCTTATAGATTTCTTCCCATGTCTTTTCTTTTTCAGAGTTAGTGACATCTTCGTCTTTTAAATCTCTTAATCTCTCATCTAAAAGATTATTTAAGCCTTCCTCTAATGCTTTCTCATTAAAAAATGCACCCGCCGTATACGCTTCTTGTTCCGTTGCTGTAGAAACAGATTCTTTTAATGCTACCTCATTTTTTTCAACAACTAATATAGTATCTCCTTCCTTAATTCCACCATCAGTTGTTATATTTTCTTTTGTAAAATCTTTAGCATCATTTTCACCTTGTTTAAATGTTTCAACAGCCCAAGAATCATTGGCTGTAGTTGGTTTTGTAGCTAAAACATACTTTCCGTATTTTCCTTCATCTATTTCCGATACTAACCAAACTCGACTACCTTCTTTAATATTGTTATAGCGAATACTTCCATCTTCATTATGCAAGTTTCCAGGATTTGCATGTACTGTAATATCATTGAAAGTTGTTTCCTTAGCAGTCCCCTCGTGTTTATCTACTTCTGTATCAATCTTATGATATTTTTCTCCGTTCTTTTCTAAAACTTTATCAGCTTCTTTGATTTTACTTAAAACATCATCATTTAAATTTGCTACATTTCCTTCATAACGTTTGCCAAAAAGTCCACGAATTTTATAATCCATAGTGGTACTAGCAATCTTTTTATCACCAACAGGAATTTCTACATCAGATTCTTCTTTCAGCACTTCGCCTTCTTTTGTGACATAAGAAATTTTTGAATCCTTAAAGTTATCTTCTCCTTGTTTTTTTATAGTTTCCTTTTCAACTCTGTCTAAATTATATTTGGCTCTACCTTCATTCTCGCGATGATTTCTTTCATATCCATCTTCTGTCCCCGTTGCATGATAATTCAAACCATCAAACACATGCATTTTTGGCATTGTGTAGCTACCAGTACCATTACTCAACGTTTCCATTTCCACATTATCTTTCGCAGATGTTATTGTGCTTTCTTTTGGTTTATTTGCAGCATCTTCTGCCAACACCGGACTAGCTCCAACAACCATCATCCCTAGTAAAACAGAAGCCACTCCTATTCCTTTGTATTTACGTAATGAATATTTTTGAATTGTATCTTTTTTCATAAGGTCTTTTCCCTTTTATTTCTTTCTACTCATTATAAAAAATTATACTAACTATACTAGTATATCACTCTTAGTTTCCTTTATCAAACAATTATACATAAAGGAAATTAAAAAAAATAGATAATAAGATATCCAATAAAATCTCATTATCTATTTCATTTTTAGGCGTTCATGAGTGATAAATATCTCTTAGAAACTTGTTCTTTTGAATAGCGATTCACAAACTTACTTGTATTTTCTAGCTCGATTTCTTTATCAGTCTCATATAAACACTTGATAAGATGCGCTAAATCCTCTGGTGTATCATATAAGCAAATATCTGAGTTCTTAGATGCATAATATTGATGAGCAATTTCAACATTAGAAAGCAAGGGAATCAATCCAAAACTCATGGCTTCAACGCAGGCATTGGCAAATAATTCCTTTTGGGAAGTTGAAATATAGCCATCATGTTCCCAATAAGGTACCTCATCTACATATCCAACAACATGAATGGTAGATGGCAAAGTCGGATACTCTTTCTTCAATTTGTCAATATCTCCACCATATAAGAATACCTCTACAGGTAGGTCTTCTTGTTCTAACTTCCTAAAGGCTTCTATAATCCATTCTACCCTTTTTACCTTACTCATATTCCCTACATAACAATAGGAACTAGGCTTTCTTCTTTGTAATACTACTGAGGAAACTTGAGGTGCAAAAATCGGTGGCATAAATTGTGCGTGATACCCTAAATCTTGCAAGATTGATGTTAATACTTCTGACGCTACTAAATATCTAGTTTTTCTTCTTAGATTATGAGCTGGATTTAGCAATACATTATCATGGATATATTCCCAATAGAGACGGTTTGTATTTTCTACAAAGCGCCATAATTTGGGAGTCACCACGTTATGTTGATCTCGAATTAAGATGTCTTTCTTATCTGTAAGACTGATTAATACCTGAATCAATAAGTCTTCGTAGGTTAACCATTCTCCATCTTTATAATATAAATAATTGTCCTCCATCATATAAATGGGACTTGGTTCTTCTCTTGGCTTATAGTACCGTGCCCGCATTGCTGTCGAACCATCTCGATTTAACCATTCCAGTTCTTCTTTTTTATTTTTCTTTAAATATAATCCGGAAGTAAAATATAGGGTTTCATCTTCTAATTCAATGCTAGCCACAAATCCATTAACAACAGTCATTTTTCCATTAGGATACCTATCAATGATATCAGAAGGGCGAATACTTAATTCATCATGACCAATATCTGATTGATAATGGCTTACACTCACTAATTCATCCCTTTCAAAACCTATTTGTTCATAGCCAGCCTTCCAATCGGGTCGAACTTGAGGATGGGTTAAAATATATAGATGTCCCCAACCTAAATAATCTGCAATTTTCTTTCTAGATAATTGGGATGATTCAAATCCATATTTTCTAACCTCTCTTTGCCAGAGCCCTGGATGTATTGTAACCATTTTAGTCATAACAATCTCCTATCATATACGGTAACCTTCGCGACTCATTTATCTGTACTTGTTTATCAGAAAGATTTACTAATCTGAATTATATCATATGAATCATACTTTTACTAGATTCTATCAATAATACCTAACATCTACTTAATACCCCAATAAAAAATCCAAGCTAGTGCATGGATTTACATTTCCTAATATATATATTTATGCTACCAGCCAAGTGAAACCCTTTCAAACTGACAACCCAAGCGTCGCAATTCTTTTTGACGGTCCTCATAGTAGGGGAGGGAAATACCTGTAATGGCCACATGGGACAGGTCTTGTAAGTGGAGGCTGACTGATGAGGTGAAATGATAGACCTGAACGAACTCGTATTCTTGAAAGAGTTGGGCTAGGACATCTTCAAAGATCAGCTCCGTCTCCAAGTAAGTCACGTTTGGAATAGTGAAGGTTTCCTTGGGATGAGGCAGATAGAGGTCAATGGCCAAGGCCTTGGCATAGGTACTAATAAAGCGGATGGAGATCTGGTCGTCCTCTTCAGAGAACTTTTGTCCCAGCAGGACCTTGACCGTCTTGCCATTTGAGACGGGTGCTTGTGGCAGGGCAAAAAAATGCTCCAGATAGACTAGCTTCTCTCTAGTCACGACATGGTAGTCACTGCGATAGAGGGTATAATGCTTTTCCGTCCACTCAATCAAGTCATCTCTGGTCAAGCCCAAAGAACCCACCTGACTGGGTTGAAGAGGGAGGGCATACATTCCCAAAGGGTAAATATCCGCATAGCCATCATCAAAACTCATGAGGTGATGGTAGGTCGAACTAGCAACCAAGTCCAGAATCAAGCTATTGTCAAAACTGGCATAAAAGATAGTGTCATAATCTCCAGCCAGCTCCTGACAAATCTGAGCCAAGTCCTCTGCCGTCTGTGGATAGTGAACATGGTCAAAATCCTTAGCATAATTCTCCTGACGGGCATTTTTGACAGGACTGACATAAAGGCTGACAAAGTCCTGATTAGGATAGAGTCCCTTGATATGCTGGACTATTTTAGCCTGCAAGGGCGTTGTGGCAATGATGAGGTGTTTCATCTCTTTGATTCTCCTAGGTGGTGATGTTGCAGAAAGGTCTCAACGACTTCAAAGTCCAAAGCATCGTCGATATCATAAGAATAGAGTTTGGGCATTTCATAGGCCACTGTCTTATCTGTGTAAAAGGTCTCATCTCGTAGGTAAAGGTTCTTGCGAGAAATCCAGATACTCCCGTTGGGATAGTAATAGACAGGCTCTTTCTGCCGAGCATAGTGCTTGGACACCTGAGGCGGACGGATAAAAGTCGACTCCTCCAACTGCAAGAAAAGACTACGACTCTTGTCTGCCTTGACACAGGAAATCAGATGGTCGGCTCCAGACTGACAGTAGAGTTGATAGGATTCGATGAGATGCTCTACTTCTCTCAGGGGTGAGGTCACCTGCAGATTCACGAAGACTTGCTCTTCCTCAAAGGGTTGTAAAAAGTCTCGTAAGGTTTCCAAGCTAGAGGTTGTTGCTAAGGCCAGTTCTTTTGGTCTGTGGACACAATGAATCTCTGGATAGGCTTGTCGACAGAGTTCTAGATAGGCTAGTGAGTCTGAGGAAATCCAGATTTCACTAAATAACTTGGAGGCTAGAGCGACTTCTATGGTATAGAAAACCAAGGGTTTGCCTGCAAGCGGTTTGATATTTTTATCCACTAAGCCGCGTGAACCTGAACGGATCAAAATGACGGCTATGGGTTTAGATGTTGCTTTCATATAATCTTCCTTTAGTTTTCTATTGTATTGGACTAGTAAGAAAAGCTAGATTGATCAACTTACAACATCCTAGAAGTTCCTATCTAATAGTTCTCTATATATTTGAGCTACTTTTTCCAGAGAATAGCGAGAGGCTAAGGCTAGATTTTTTTCATTCGATAGATAAAAATCAAGCTCTTCCATCTCTTCTATCATTTGGATCAATTGTCCCTTATTCTGGAAGAGGCGGATGGCATTGGACTGGCTAGCATAGAAACGATGGGCTATCTCCACATCTGATAATAAGGCTAACAAACCTTGACTCAAGGCTTCAACACAGGCATTGGCAAATAACTCTGTATAACTAGCTGACAGGTAGCACTGGTGGAGATGATAAGGAACCTCCTCTACCAATCCTTTGAAATGAATGGTTGGCGGAATATCATATTGATTCTGTAATTCTGCTAGACGTTCCTCTGAGCCGCCATAAAAGGTAATCTGGGCCTTAGAGCCACGTTTGTAGAGTTCGATAAAGGCTTCAATGACAAGTTCAACGTTCTTTCCTTCTCCCATATGATCCACTAGGCAATAGTCCAAAACAGGTCCAATTTTTCTTAGCTGACCTAATTTTTCTGTAAACATTGGTGGTAAAAACTTGGTGTCATACCCTTGTTTCGCCAAAGTATCAGTCAACACTTCACTGGCGACTAGATATTTGTTTGCCTTGCGCAGATTGGCGAGGCGTAAATCTCGCATGATATTTTCATGGACAACTTCATAGTAATTTTTGTCCGTGTTGTCCATATAACGCCAGAGGCTAGGCTTGGGAACGATTTGTTGGTCACGGATAAAGAGGTCAGTTTGTTTTGCCCATCTGGCTAGGAATTTAACCAACAAGTCCTCTTCAGAACGGATTTCTCCTCCTATGCGGTAGATATACTCTGGATAAAAGATGGTTACAGGGGAGGGGTCTTTAAAGGGATCGATAAAGCGTCCTTCCAGAGCCAATTCTCCATTTTCATGATACCAACGAAGTTCCTTTTCCTTGAAATCTTCAAACAAGAAGGGCCCCTTGGTATAGTAATATCTGCCCGAGCCATCTCCTAGGGTAACTGAGGCCACAAAACCGTCTTCATTGAGTTCAACCTGATCTCCATCTGCTAGCGTTAAACTTTCTGGTTTCACTGATAAATCTGCATGGCCTATATCTGAAAAACTATGAGGGACGCAAATCAGTTATTTTTCTAAAAATCCTAACTTGATTAAATCTTTCTTCCAATCAGGTCGTAGCTGGGGACTTGACATGAGGTGGACGTAGTCTAAGCCTAGATGTCGTGCGATACGCGATCGATAGACTTGGGTACTCTCAAAACCATAGCGATGGATTTCCTTGACTGGATGAATAGTGACAATTCTCGACATGCTATACACTCTTTCTCTCTTATTTTCTGCTTACAAAGGAAAAACCACCCTCACAAAAAGGCGAGGGTGGTTCATCCGTTACAATGCTTGGGGATTTCCTAGCAAGTTCCCCCTCAAAAGGACTTTATGCTATTGGCTCTATAATATTTGTAGTGGGTAAATCTCCTATAAATATTATGGAGCCTATTTTTGTGTAGAAAAAAAGTCCCATATGACCTATAATGAAAAGCGACGAAACAACTCATTAGAAAGATTCATA
>NZ_JASHAT010000009.1:0-98297 GCF_047464965.1 Streptococcus mitis | reverse complement strand
GGATTTCGGAACTTTGAAAACTTCAAAAAACGAATTTTTATCGCTCTCAATATCAAAAAAGAAAGGACAAATTTCGTCCTTTCTAGATCTTAGCTTTTATTCAACCCACTACAGTTGACAAAGAGCCCGAAAAAAAGAACCTTGCAATGCAAGATTCTTTTAGTGTCTGACTTAAATAATTGTTCTTCTGGGAACTAAATCGAATTAAGCTTCGATTTCTGTAACCATACCTGAACCAACAGTACGTCCACCCTCACGGATAGAGAATGTAGTACCTTGTTCTACGGCGATTGGGTGGATCAACTCAACGTCGATTGTCACGTTATCACCAGGCATTACCATTTCAGTACCTGCTGGAAGTTCGATTGAACCTGTAACGTCAGTAGTACGGAAGTAGAATTGTGGACGGTAGTTGTTGAAGAATGGAGTGTGACGTCCACCTTCTTCTTTAGTAAGGATGTAAACTTCACCTTTGAATTTAGTGTGTGGGTTGATTGAACCTGGTTTAGCGATAACTTGTCCACGTTCGATTTCGTCACGTTGAACACCACGAAGAAGGACACCTACGTTATCTCCAGCAAGACCTTCGTCAAGTTGTTTACGGAACATTTCAACACCAGTAACAACTGCTTTTTGAGTTTCTTCTTTGATACCAACGATTTCGATTTCGTCGTTGACTTTAACGATACCACGGTCGATACGTCCTGAAGCAACTGTACCACGTCCAGTGATTGAGAATACGTCTTCGACTGGAAGAAGCAATGGTTTGTCAGTGTCACGTTCTGGTTCTGGGATGTACTCATCAACTGTGTTCATCAATTCCATAACGATGTCTTCGTATTTAGTGTCACCTTCAAGGGCTTTAAGAGCTGAACCTTGGATAACTGGAAGATCGTCACCTGGGAAGTCGTATTCTGACAATAGGTCACGGATTTCCATTTCAACCAATTCAAGCAATTCTTCGTCGTCAACCAAGTCAACTTTGTTCATGAAGACGATAAGGTGTTTAACACCAACCTGACGTGAAAGAAGGATGTGCTCACGAGTTTGTGGCATTGGTCCGTCAGTTGAAGCTACTACAAGGATAGCTCCGTCCATTTGAGCGGCACCAGTGATCATGTTTTTAACGTAGTCCGCGTGTCCTGGAGCGTCGATGTGAGCGTAGTGACGTTTTTCAGTTTCGTACTCAACGTGCGCAGTGTTGATTGTGATACCGCGTTCGCGTTCTTCTGGAGCAGCATCGATAGACGCATAGTCTTTAGGTTGGTTAACTGATGAAGGCAAGCGACGTGCCAAAACAGTTGTGATAGCTGCAGTTAGGGTAGTTTTACCGTGGTCAACGTGTCCGATAGTACCAATGTTAACGTGTGGTTTACTACGATCGTATTTTTCTTTTGCCATTTGAGTAAAAGCCTCCAATAAAATATATTTTATAGATAGACAGTAGGCAATACAGTCTAACTTTCCTTACTATTTTATCAAATTTCAGCTAAATTGCAAGTGTTTTACAAAGTTTTTGTGAATTATTCTTAATCTACTAATCTAAACGGTATTTCTACTCCCATCACTTCTTTAATGAAAAAGAAAAATCAGGAATTTCCTGATTTTTACTTAGCTAATTCTCTTTCTCGTTCTTTCATTATTTTATGATTTTCATACAAACGTGATAAAAACTTAGAAATTTCTTTTAAGATAGAATAGGTTGGTACTGCGACAATCATGCCAATGACACCATAGATATTACTTGATAACAAAAGTAATACTAAAATCGTAATTGGATGAACCTTCATCACTCCACCAACGATTCGAGGGTAAAGGATGTTCCCATCTACTTGTTGAATAATCAACATATAAACAACTGCAATCAGCATTCTATGAGGATCAGTAAAGACATTAGCGATAATCATCGGAATCAAACCAATACTTGGGCCTACATAAGGAATGAGATTGGCTAATCCTGAAAAGATAGCGAAGACCAAAGCGTATTTCAAACCGATTACGCTATATCCGATAAAGGCCAAACAACCAATAATAATCGCATCAATAGCAACTCCACTAATATATCGAGCAATTGTAGTATTCAAATTTTTTAAAAGACCTGTAATATGCAACTTGTCTCGCTTTAAAACAGTACGTTCAAGCATCGGCAAGAACTTGTGACCATCTAACAAAAAATAAATTAAAAATACAGGGGTCATGATAATAATCAAAACAGTACTAAAGAGCGCAGATAGGACACTTCCAACACTATTCGTTACACTATTTAGGATATTCTGTAGAATATCTACATAGGAGAGATTTAACTGTTGAATCGTCGCTTGAATATCTAAATTTTGAAAGGCTGGATAAGTAGATAAATCCACAATCAAATCTTGCAAACGACTATGACTTGTTGCAATCAAACTTGTCAGCTGATTAATCAAAATCGGTAAGAGATAGACTACCCCAATAACTAGCCCCCAAACCAAGGCGCACAAGGTTAGTAGAATACCAATGATACGGTTAATTTTGAAATACTTTTGTAAAAAATTTACAATAGGATTGGTCAAATAATATAAAAAGCCACCTAAAAGAAAGGGAATCATTATAGTGTTTGCAACGCTTACAAAAGGTGTAATAATCGCTCCCATCTCTCTCCATAAATAAAAGATAATGGTTAATAGTAAAATCTCACTGGTCCAAAAAAATAATTTATTCTTACGAAACATGAAGTACCTCCATTCATCTATTTTACCACACTTTCAAAAAAGCTTCTTTCTTATATCATGAAACTGGGAATATTTTTTTCTTTATGATAGAATAAACTTACTATGAAAAAAATAATTTTAACTCTCCTAAGCCTTTCCGTTATTGGGGCAGCATCTACTGTTGATGCTCAAGATTTTAATATTGCTGCTAAACATGCAATTGCTGTTGAGGCAAATACCGGTAAAATTCTCTATGAGAAAGATGCAACCCAGCCAGTTGAAATTGCTTCGATCACAAAATTGATTACTGTTTATCTTGTCTATGAAGCCTTGGAAAACGGTAGTATTACACTATCAACTCCGGTAGATATCTCTGATTATCCATACAAATTAACGACAAATTCTGAAGCGAGTAACGTTCCTATGGAGGCTCGTAATTATACCGTCGAACAACTACTGGAAGCAACCCTAGTATCCAGTGCTAACAGTGCAGCTATTGCGTTAGCTGAAAAAATTGCTGGCTCAGAAAAAGATTTCGTCGATATGATGAGGGCAAAGCTCTTGGAATGGGGCATTCAGGATGCCACTGTTGTCAATACGACGGGTCTTAACAATGAGACTTTAGGGGATAACATTTACCCAGGATCTAAAAAAGATGATGAAAACAAGCTCAGTGCTTATGATGTCGCTATCGTTGCTCGCAATCTCATCAAAAAATACCCACAAGTCTTGGAAATCACGAAAAAACCTTCTTCTACTTTTGCTGGAATGACAATCACTTCTACCAACTACATGTTAGAAGGTATGCCTGCTTATCGCGGTGGTTTTGATGGCCTTAAGACAGGAACAACAGATAAGGCTGGAGAGTCTTTTGTTGGTACTACAGTCGAAAAAGGGATGAGGGTTATCACAGTTGTTTTGAACGCAGACCATCAAGACAATAATCCTTACGCTCGCTTCACAGCTACATCGTCACTAATGGATTATATCTCTTCTACATTCACGCTTCGTAAAATCGTTCAAAAAGGCGATGCCTACCAAGATAGTAAAGCTCCTGTACAAGATGGAAAAGAAGATGCGGTCACTGCCGTTGCCAAAGATGATATCACTCTTATTGAACGTGTTGGGGGACAATCGTCCCAAACTATTCAATTCACACCTGATTCTAAGGCAATACCAGCACCACTTGAAGCCGGAACTGTGGTTGGACATTTGACTTATGAAGACAAGGACTTGATTGGTCAAGGTTACATCACCACAGAACGTCCTAGTTTTGAAATGGTAGCAGAAAAGAAAGTTGAAAAAGCCTTCTTCTTAAAAGTTTGGTGGAATCAGTTTATCCGCTTCATCAACGAAAAATTATAAAAAATCGCGATTTTAAACCGCGATTTTTTGTTACAAGTTCATCTTCAAAATCCTTGATTATGGGTAAATATAAAAACAAATTTTACCCAACTGATCCTTCCATCTCATAGCTAATCAAGCGGTTCAGCTCAACTGCATATTCCATTGGAAGTTCTTTTGTGAAGGGTTCTACAAATCCCATAACAATCATCTCTGTTGCCTCAGATTCTGACAAGCCACGGCTCATGAGGTAATAGAGTTGTTCTTCTGAAATCTTAGAAACCTTAGCTTCGTGTTCCAAAGCAACTTGCGAGTTATGAATTTCATTAAATGGAATAGTATCTGATGCTGATAAGTCATCCATGATAATGGTGTCACACTCGATGTGAGAAACAGATTTCTTAGAGTTTTTGTTAAAGGTTACTTGTCCACGGTAGTCCACCTTTCCTCCGCCTTTAGCGATGGATTTAGACACGATAGACGAACTTGTATGTGGAGCATTGTGGATCATCTTAGCACCAGTGTCTTGGTGTTGTCCTGCATTAGCAAAGGCGATAGAGAGCATAGTACCACGCGCCCCTTCTCCATCTAGGTAAACGGATGGATATTTCATGGTTGTTTTGGCACCCAAGTTTCCATCGATCCACTCAACAGTGGCATCCTTTTGAGCCTTAGCACGTTTTGTTACCAAGTTATAAACGTTATCAGACCAGTTTTGAATAGTCGTATAACGCATATAAGCTCCGTCCAAGGCGAAGATTTCTACGATGGCCGCATGCAAGCTGTTGCTTGAATAAGTTGGTGCCGTACATCCTTCTACGTAGTGAACACTCGCTCCCTCGTCAACGATAATCAAGGTACGTTCGAACTGACCTGTATTTTCGTTGTTGATACGGAAGTAAGTTTGAAGCGGAATATCTACCTTAACACCTTTTGGTACGTAGATAAATGTTCCACCTGACCATACTGCTGAGTTGAGGGCAGCCAACTTGTTATCTGTTGGCGGTACCAACTTAGCAAAGTATTGTTTAAACAAGTCTGGGTATTCCTTGAGGGCAGAATCTGTATCTGTAAAGATAATGCCCAATTTCTGGAACTCTTCCTTCATGTTGTGGTAAACCACTTCTGACTCATACTGGGCAGAGGCCCCTGCTAGATAGGCACGCTCAGCTTCCGGAATCCCAATACGTTCAAAGGTTTCTTTGATTTTTTCAGGAACTTCATCCCATGAACGAGCTGGTTTATCAGATGGTTTTTGGTAGTAGATCAAGTCATCAAAATCAATCTCTGACAAGTCTGCTCCCCAAGTTTGCATGGGCATTTTTTTGAAAGTTTCATAAGACTTCAAACGGAATTCTAACATCCACTCAGGTTCTCCCTTTGCAGCTGATAATTCACGAATGACATCTTCATTCAATCCTTTTCCTGTCGATAGGACAGGCTTTACATCATCATGGAAACCAAATTTATATTCACCAAGATCAATTGGTTTTGGTTCTACTCTTTCTTCAGCCATAATATCCTTTCTTTCATTCTTCATTTCTACTGATTCATAAGACAAAAGAAACTTGCCTTACTTGTTTTCTTGATTTTCAATTGTTTTCTTAAGGGCATTCCAGGCTAGGGTTGCACACTTGATTCGTTGAGGAAATTTGGCAACACCTGACAAGAAGGCTGCATCTCCAAGACTATCTTGTCTGTCATCTTTTTGCCCTTGAACCATCTCAGAAAAAATAGTCGCAAGTTCTAAAATTTCTTGTTTGGTTTTTCCTAAAACTGCGTCCGTCATCATACTAGCAGAAGCAGTTGAGATGGTACAGCCTGAGTTTAGAAAAGCGATATCCTCCAAACGCTCCTCTGCATCAAACTTGACAGAGAGATTGATAACATCTCCACAGGTTGGATTGTTGAGACTGATTTGTTCAGCGTCTTCTAACTTCCCTTGGTGATGTGGATTTTTCGAATGGTCCGCTACCACTGCCATATAAAGGCTATCTAGTTTAGAAAGTGCCATTGAAAAACTCCTTTGTCTTTTGTAAGGCATCGACTAGCTTGTCGCAATCTGCCTTGGTATTGTAGATATAAAAACTTGCGCGAGCTGTTGCTGGGACATCCAAATACTGAAGCAAGGGTTGCGCACAATGGTGACCTGCTCGAACAGCCACTCCTTCATAATCCAAAGCAGTCGCAAGGTCGTGAGGATGAAGGTCGCCTAGATTAAAGGCAATAACACCTGAACGTTGAGCCAAGTCCTGTGAACCATAAATGGTCAGTCCTTCAATCGCCTGCAGTTTTGGAAAGACGTATGAGATTAATTCCTGTTCATGAGCTTCAATCGCATCCATACCAATCTTTTCAAGATAATCTATTGCAGTAGCTAGTCCGATAGCACCTGCCATGTTAGGAGTTCCAGCCTCGAATTTCCAAGGCAATTCCTTCCAACTAGCAGATTGCTCATAGACGAAATCAATCATCTCACCACCAAATTCTACTGGTGACATTTGTTCTAGATACTTTTCTTTGCCGTAAAGAACACCGATTCCAGTCGGACCAGCCATCTTGTGACCTGAAAAGGCAAAGAAGTCCACATCCAAGTCCTGAACATCAATCTTCATATGAGGCGTAGATTGAGCACCATCCACCACCATAATGGCTCCAACTTGATGAGCTAATTGAGTAATTTCTTTGATTGGATTGACCACACCCAGAACATTTGAGGCGTGAGCAAGGGAGACAAACTTGACTCTATCAGTCAATTTAGCTCGCAAATCATCCATATCCAGAGCTCCATCCTTGAGATAGACATAGACAAGTTCAGCTCCTGTCTTGCGACAAGTTTCTTGCCAAGGAATGATATTGGAATGGTGTTCCATGACAGAAATCAAGACCTGGTCTCCCTCAGTCAAGACTTTCTCTGCAAAGCGCGCCACCCAGTTAAGACTGGTTGTCGTTCCTCTGGTAAAGAGAACTTCCTTTGTAGAACCTGCATTGATAAACTTACGAACGGTTTCACGAGCAGCTTCATAGGAAGCTGTTGCCCGTTCTGCCAAGGTATGAACGCCACGATGAACATTGGCATTATCCTGTTCATAGTAGCGGTTAATCGTCTCCAGAACTGCTTGTGGTTTTTGTGTCGTCGCAGCATTGTCCAAATAGACCAATGGTTCATCGTTGACAATCTGGTCTAAAATTGGAAAATCCTTGCGAATCACTTCTACATCTAACATAGGTTACCCCTTAGCGTTTTGACAATTTTTCTTCGATTGTTGCAATCATTTCATCGCGAACTTCCTTGACTGGAATCTCAACGATAACAGAACCAAGGAAACCACGAACAACCAAGCGTTCTGCAGTTTCTTTGTCCAAGCCACGGCTCATGAGATAGTACATGTCTTCTGGGTCTACTTGACCGATTGAAGCCGCGTGACCTGCAGTAACGTCATTTTCGTCAATCAAAAGAATTGGGTTGGCATCTGAACGTGCTTGGTCTGAAAGCATAAGAACACGACTCTCTTGTTGCGCATCTGCTCCCTTTGCACCCTTGATGATGTGGCCAATACCATTGAAGGTCAAGGTTGCTTTTTCAAGAATAACCCCATGTTGCAGGATATTTCCGATTGAGTTACAGCCGTAGTTGGTTACACGAGTATCAATTCCTTGCACCTGACGGCCACTTGAAAGAGCTACAACTTTAAGGTCAGCATGGCTACCATTTCCAATCAAATCACTATCAAAATCAGCAACGACGTTTCCTTCATTCATGACACCGATTGCCCAGTCAATATTTGCATCGTTACCTAATTTACCACGACGGCTAATGTAGGCAGTAACGTTTTCACCTAGACGGTCAATAGCTGCAAACTTGACTTGAGCACCTGAACGAGCAATGACTTCTACTGTTATATTAGCAGTTGCTTTGGCACTTCCTTCACCGCGTGACTCTAAACGCTCCAGATAACTAATCTTAGAGTTTTTACCAGCGATAATCATAATATGCTTGTTAAACGGCACATCACTATCACTATCTTGGTAGAAAATACCTTCGATTGGTTCTTTAATCTCAACATTATCAGGAATGTAGAGAACAGCACCACTATTGAAATAAGCTGTATGGTAGGCTGCCAACTTATCATCGTCATACTTAACAGATGACATGAAGAATTCCTCAATAAGCTCTGGAATTTCTTCTAAAGCTGAGTGAAAATCTGTAAAGACGACACCCTGTTCAGCCAACTCAACTGGAGTTTGCTCAAAAACAGTTTGAGTTCCTACTTGCACCAATTTCAAGTGGTTATCTAGTGCAGTGAAATCTGGAACATTTGCTGATGGCTCATTTTCTGTAATCGTTCCATCCCCCAGATTCCAACGGTGGAATTTGACACGCTCAATAACTGGTAATTCTAAACTCTCAATCTTATCAAAAGCTTTTTGACGGAGGTCAGCCAACCAGCTTGGTTCAGCGTGCATTTCTGAAAAAAGTTTAATATTTTCTTTAGTCATTTACTTCTCCTAAAAGATACGAGGGAATTACAATTCTTCCTTGTAGTCGTAGCCAAGTTCTTCAGCTAATTTTGCGTATCCTTCGCGTTCCAAACGCGCTGCCAGTTCTGGACCACCTGAAAGGACAACACGCCCTTCCATCATGACGTGTACCACATCAGGTGTGATGTAGTTCAAAAGACGTTGGTAGTGAGTGATAATCATAGCACCAAAGCCTTCACCACGCATGGCGTTCACACCTTTAGATACAACTTTAAGGGCGTCAATATCAAGACCTGAGTCAATCTCATCAAGAAGGGCAAAAGTTGGTTCCAACATCAAAAGCTGAAGAATTTCATTACGTTTTTTCTCACCACCAGAGAAACCTTCGTTGAGGTAACGCTCAGCCATTTCTTCTTTCATGTTGAGCAATTCCATCTTCTCGTCTAATTTAGTGATGAACTCACGAACTGAAATCTTTTCATCGTCTTCTTTACCAGCATTCATAGCTGCACGAAGAAACTCAGCATTGGTAATTCCAGGAATTTCAGATGGGTATTGCATTGCAAGGAAAAGTCCCATACGCGCACGTTCGTCCACTTCCAACTCAAGGATGTTTACGCCATCAAACAAAACTTCACCTTTGGTAACTTCATAGTTTGGATTTCCCATGATAGCGGCTGAAAGAGTTGATTTACCAGTACCATTTGGTCCCATGATAGCGGCAATTTCTCCTGTTTTCAGGGTCAGGTTAACCCCTTTTAAAATTTCTTTTCCTTCAATCTCAACGTGAAGATCTTTGATCTCTAATACTGACATGATAGTTCCTTTCTTTTTCACAGCCTTTACAGTACTTACTAGAAACATACTCGTTTTCCCTAGAAATACAGTAATAGGTCAATAAATATACTTTTATAGTATAACAAAAAAAAGCCTAAAAGGCTTTGATTTTGTCTAGAAGCTGAGGACTAGTCTTTCCCTTTTAAATGCTGGTCAATGACATCTACTATTTTGCCCATCAAGTAACTCACTCGAAAATTTCTAAAGAGCAAAATGGCCCAAAAGGCTGCCATAATATAGCGACCAGTCATCCAGGCTTCATTGAAAAAATAGGTCTCAGCAGCTGTAAACAGCGCTATGATAATAAATTGTTGTCTATTCATAAACTTATTGTATCATGAAATCTTTCTTTAGTCTTCCTCTACCTTCACTTTATCAGCCAAAAATTCAAATCCTTCCGGAATCAGGTTTTCTTCTGCTTCTTTTTCAACTTGAGAAGATTTAGCTTTGGCTGAAAAGGCTGCGCGCACTTCTTTCCATTCTTCCATAGAAATGGCTAAAATCTCGGGTGAAAAACCTGCTGCCTGACTGAGAATGTTGCCAAACATGGTATTGAGATTGTCCCGTTTCATTGTTTGACCAGCATTGAAGTTAGACTCAAAAGCAAGAATAGCATGGTGTTCATTGGCCGCAACTGGTTGAGAACCAACTAGCAGAGCCTTATCGGGACCTCCAAGACTTTCAATCACCTCTCCCCAGGCATTCTGCAAGCGAATCAGATTTTGACGTGCTAAATCAGGATTTTCGACAGCCTCTTGTAAAATAGATTGCACTTTATTGCGATCCACACGATAGACGGTCTTGCTCGCTGCTGGACGGGTAGGTACTGGACTAGTTGGTTTTGCTACAGTTCCCACATTTGCGAGTTCTTCTTTGAGACGCGCAACTTCCTGTCTCAATGCAGAAATTTCATGTTCAACTTCCCCAGAAAGAGCTGGTTCAGGCTTAATCTCTGCCAAACGAATGGTCATCATCTCAGCATAAATCTTAGGCTGCAAACTAGACTTAATATCTGCTAAACTGACTGTCGCCAAGCGAATCATTTCAAACAGATTTTCTTGAGGAAGTGTCAAATTTTCTACAAAGACTGGACTATGATGAGTGTTTTCTCCACCTGTTTGAACAATTAACAAGTCTCTTAAATAGTGCAAAAGATCGGTCACAAAACGAGTCATGCTCTTACCATTGTCAAAGAGAAGATTCAAGCATGCTAGGGCCTTTGGAACATCCTGTTGAGACAAGGCAGCCACATAATCATCCAAGGCTGATAGACTAATTGTGCCAGTAATTTCTTCAGAGATGGCAGTCGTCAACTCGTTTCCCTGTGTCAAACTCAGGGCTTGATCCAAAATAGACAAGGCATCTCGCATCCCACCTTCAGCCCGTCTGGCAATGATTTCCACAGCCTCTGGTTCAGAACTGATATTTTCTTTTTCTAAGATATAGCGGATATGTTCCTTAATATCCTGTGTCTTAATCGATTTAAATTCAAAACGTTGCACACGGGATAAAATCGTAGCAGGAATCTTGTGCAATTCAGTAGTAGCCAAAATAAAGACCACATTCTGTGTTGGCTCTTCTAACGTCTTTAGGAGGGCATTAAAAGCTCCTGTAGACAACATGTGAACCTCATCTATGATATAAACCTTATAGCGGGCAAGACTAGGGGCATAGGTAGATTTATCACGAATTTCGCGAATTTCATCCACCCCATTATTAGAGGCCGCATCCATTTCAATGACATCTTCTAAACTACCATCTGTCACTGCTTGACAAATATAGCAGTTATTACAAGGTTCACCACCCACTTGATTTGGACAGTTCATAGCTTTGGCAAAAATCTTGGCTACACTGGTTTTTCCCGTTCCACGTGGACCAGAAAAAAGATAGGCATGACTTATTTTCTCTTGCTCTACTGCTTGTTTAAGGGTCTTAGCCACAACTTCCTGTCCAACCAACTGGGAGAAGTTTTGACTTCTATATTTTCGATAAAGTGCTTGATACATTAGGCTTTCTCCCCAAACATTGTAAAGTCCCATTCTGTCTTTTCAAGCAAAATAGCGACAAATTGTTCCAAATAATCTCGATCCATAGCATCATAATCATCAATCTCTGAAGAATCCAGATCCAGAACCCCGAGCAATTGACCATTCTTAACCATCGGAACAACAATTTCACTTTTAGCTCGACTATCACAAGAAATATAGTTGGGATAAGTTGTTACATTACCAACCAGAACAGTCTCCTGAAAGTGGGCTGCCTCACCACAAACACCTTTTCCAAGTGCAATACGGATGCAGGAAACACCGCCTTGGAAAGGACCTAAAATCAATTCCTTTCCATCGAACAGATAAAAGCCTGCAAATACGGTATTAGGAAAGCGTGATTTTAGAAGAGCACTGGCGTTGGAAAGATTAGCCAAAACATTGGTCTCGCCTTCCAATAAAAAAGAGAGTTCTTCATTTAACATTTGATAACGTGATTGTTTTTCTGATTCTAACATAGAACTATTATATCAAAAAAGGCTTACAGACAAAAGAAAAATCCCTTGTTTAGAAAACAAAGGATTTTGTGAATTTTCAATTAGATTAAAGTTCGATATCACCGAACAAGTCAGCCATTGAGAATCCTGTTTGTGTTTCTGGAAGTTCGAAATCACGTTTTTCTTGACGCTTTGGACGACGTGGACGAGCAGCACGTTTTTCTTCTTTTTGTCCTTCTTCTTGAGCTGGACGCTCTTCAAGAGCTTTGATAGAAAGTGATACGCGCTCTGCATCTGCGTTAACTTCAAGAACTTTAACTTTAACTTCTTGACCTACTTTAAGAGCTTCTTTTGGATTTTCAATACGTTTGTGTGAAATTTGTGATACGTGAACAAGTCCATCGATACCTGGCAATACTTCAACAAATGCACCGAAGTCAGTCAAACGTTTAACTGTTCCTTCTACTACATCACCTTTAGCCAATTTTTGCTCAACGCCATCCCATGGTCCAGGTGTTGTTGCTTTAAGTGAAAGTGAGACACGTCCTTCTTCTTCGTTAAGATCAAGGATTTTCACTTCAATTTCTTCACCAACAGTTACAACTGATTTTGGTGATACGTTACGTTCGTGTGACAATTCAGTCAAGTGAACCAATCCGTCAACACCACCAAGGTCGATGAAAGCACCAAAACTTGTGATACGTGCAACTTTACCAGTTACTACATCACCAACAGCCAATTTACCAAATACTTCAGCGCGAGCTGCTGCTGTAGCTGCTTCAACAACTTCACGACGTGAAAGGATGAAGCGGTTTTCTTTAGCGTCAACTTCTTTGATTTTAGCATCAAATTCTTGACCTACAAAACGCTCAGTGTTACGTACGAAACGAGTATCCAACATTGAAGCTGGGATAAATCCACGAACACCTTCAAATTCTACTGAAAGTCCACCTTTAACGGCACGAGTTCCTTTAACAGTAACAACTTCTTCTTCGCGACCAACAAGTTTGTCCCATGCTTTGCGAGCTTCAAGGCGTTTTTTAGATACAAGGTATGTAACTGTATCAGTATCTTTACCAACTACTTGACGAAGTACAAGAACATCCAATACTTCTCCTACTTTAACAAAGTCATTGATATCTGCATCGCGATCGTTTGTCAATTCGCGAAGAGTCAAGACACCTTCAACACCAGTTCCAGAGATTGCAACGTTAGCTTGAGTCGCATCAACTGTCAATACTTCAGCACTAACAACATCACCAGTCTCAACTTGGCTAACGCTATTTAGCAAATCTTCAAATTCGTTCATCTAAAAAATCCTCCAACAATCAAGTTTTTCTTAAACTTGACATACTTATAATTTTTTTCCTAAGCACCCGCAAGGACATGTTCATATCGTTCACGTCTTTCAATTATAAAAATAAAATACCCTAAGATATTTTGCTTTTTATCTTGATCATTACCTAAGAACTGGGGTAGCTGGATTCGAACCAACGCATGAGGGAGTCAAAGTCCCTTGCCTTACCGCTTGGCTATACCCCATTGATGAAATGGAGAGAGAGGGATTCGAACCCCCGAACCCGAAGGAGCGGATTTACAGTCCGCCGCGTTTAGCCTCTTCGCTATCTCTCCTACAATCAACATGGACTATTATATCATGAAAATTTCAAAAAAACAAGACTTATTTTGCTAAATTATAATTTTCAATCAAAATTTCCACAGCTTTTTCCAATTTTTTATAAAAACTATCGACATTCCCATTCTTTATGATGGCAAATTGTCCATCTAATTCGGCAATTTCTCCGATAACTTTTTTACCAATGGTCAAGGTATAACCTTCAAAACTGTCTTTTCCTACATTAACCTTGGCATCCGCTACTTGAATTTCGATTTTTTTATCTTTCTTACTCATTTCATACCTCTCTTCACTTTTTCTATTTTACAAGAAAATCCTAAAACTAGCAAGAAAAAACTCTACATCAGGCTTGTCCGATATAGAGTTTTCCGCATTATTTAATGTGTTTTTCTAGTTCTTTTTGGTACTTACCATTTGATTCCAATTTTTCTTTTTGCCATTTTTTCAGTGCTTCTTCATATTCTTTTGTTGTAACAATATCTTTTTGCAATTTCATTCCTTTAAAGATATATGGGTCACCCTTAATACCAACTTGTGAGTATGGTTTTGAGAATGGCACGACATTACTTACAACTGGAGAACCACCAGATGAGGCTGTTGGCATCAATAATGAACTATCTGTCAACCAAGCTTGAGCCTTGGCATATTTTTCATAGCGTTCTTCAAGATTTGTCGTTTCTGAATCTGCATCATCCAATAATTTCTTATACTGGTCCAAACCAAGTTTCGCTACAACATCTTTATCTTTCCCCTTAGTAATACCAAGGTGTTTCATAGCAGAACCTGATTTAGGATCCATGATATTCAAGTAAGATGCTGGGTCTTGATAACTTGGAGCCCATCCTGTACTGTTCAAATCATAGTCTTTTTGAGAAGGAACACGCGCTTGTGAAGTGATTGTTTCCTTTTCATTATCTGTCATTTGAAGAACGTCGATGACAACATTTTCAGCACCAAGAGTTGATTCGATTGACTGTTTGAAAGAGTTACTTTGTTGAACGGCGATGGTATCTGTTTGTTCAACTGGGACATCCAAGTGAATTGGGAATGTTACCCCTTTAGATTCCAAGTCTTTCTTAGCTTTTTCAAATGCTGCTTTAGCCTTGTCAGGGTTGTAGATAGAATCCTTACCGTCAACTAGCTCAACACCTTTCCACTGTTCACCATAGTTCACCAACTCTGCTTGAGCGATTTGACCAAAGTTTTTACCACCTGCTTGCACAAAGTTGTCAGGAACAAGGCTGTTACGAATAATCTTGTCCGCACCGTCTTCACCATTTAGCTGAGCAGCATAAGAATGGCGGTTGAAGGCAAAGTTGATAGCCTGACGGAAGTCCTTATTAAGCATAGCTTCTTTAGTAGAAGTCTTTTGTTCTTCACTTGTTTTCGCAGTTTTATTATATGACTGACGATTTACGTTAAAGGTGAAGTAATAACTACTTGAGTCCTGTGGGCTATAAGTGATTTTATCTCCGTATTGTTCCAAAGTTGAAGCGAAGTTTGAGCTACTTGGGAAGAGACGGGCTGTCGTATAAGCACCAGAAGAGAAACTACGAATCAACGATTCCTGATCAGAACCATCGTAGTAGGTCAATTTAATCTTTTCAATCTTTACCTTTTCTTTATCCCAGTAATTTGGGTTTTTCTCGTATTCAATTAACGATTTAGACGTCAAGGTCTTCAAGATATAAGGACCATTGTAAAGAATCCCTGCTGGAGTAACTGCTCCATAATCTTTACCTGATGCCTTCAAAAACTCTTCATTTACAGGCAACATCGTTGCTGTTGTGACTTTAGAGTTCCAGAAGCTTTCTGGTTTGTTTAGGGTATATTCAACTGTGTAATCGTCCAAGGCCTTGACACCAACTGTAGAGAAATCATTGGTCTCACCAGTCATGTAGGCATCCAAGCCCTTGATTGAATTTTGGATGAGAGAGACACCGTCTGACTTACCGTCAGCTACGTGTTTTAGTCCTGTCACAAAGTCATGGGCTGTTACTTCTGCGTATTCTTCACCTTCTGAAGTGTACCATTTAACTCCTTTTCGAAGTTTATAGGTATAAGTCAAACCATCTTTTGAGACAGACCAATCTTCAGCTAAGGAAGGAATAACATTTCCGTATTGGTCGTTTTCCATCAATCCATCAACCACGTTCCCGATAACATCTGTTGTAGATGTACGAGTCGCTACACTATAGTCCAAAGACGCAGGATCTACTGCATAGACATATGAAAATGTTGTCGGTGCATCTGCTTCTTTATCAGCTTTTCCACAAGCCGCTAATAGAGCTGTTGTGCTCAGGACCACTCCTGCTGTTAAGAGCCACTTTTTCGATTTCATAAAAAATCTCCTTTAGTTTATTTTAATCTACTTTTACAATCCAACCTTCTGGCGCTGCAATATCGCCAAACTGAATTCCTGTCAATTCATCATAGAGTTTACGAGTCACAGGACCTACTTCTGTTTCACTATAGAATACATGGAAATCATCACCGTGCTGAATTCCACCAATTGGAGAAATAACCGCTGCTGTACCACAGGCACCTGCCTCTACAAAACGGTCAAGGTTATCAATTGGGACATCTCCCTCAATAGGAGTCAAGCCCAAGCGGTGTTCTGCCAAATAAAGCAAAGAGTACTTGGTAATAGATGGCAAGATAGATGGACTCAATGGTGTTACAAATTCATTATCAGCTGTAATTCCAAAGAAGTTAGCTGATCCGACTTCTTCAATCTTTGTATGAGTTGATGGGTCTAGATAGATAACATCTGAGAAATGGCGTGACTTGGCCAATTTTCCTGGCAAGAGACTTGCAGCATAGTTTCCACCAACCTTAGCCGCACCTGTACCATTTGGAGCCGCACGGTCGTATTCATCCTGAATCAAGAAGTTGGTTGGAACCAATCCACCCTTAAAGTAATTTCCAACTGGCATAGCAAAGATGGTGAAAATGTACTCTTCTGCCGGTTTAACCCCAATAATATCTCCGACACCAATCAAAAGAGGGCGAAGATATAAGGTTCCACCTGTTCCATATGGAGGTACATATTCTTCATTCGCACGAACAACTGCCTTACAAGCGTCTACAAACATTTCTGTTGGAACTTGTGGCATCAAGAGACGGTCACATGTCCGTTGCAGGCGTTTAGCATTTTCATCAGGACGGAACAGTTGAACACTACCATCCTTAGTACGATAAGCTTTCAAACCTTCAAATGCTTGTTGACCATAGTGAAGACTTGGAGAAGACTCTGAAATATGCAAGTTTGCATCCTCTGTAAGCTCTCCTTGATCCCATTGTCCATTTTTAAAATGAGCAATATAGCGATAAGGTAATTTCATATAGGAAAAACCGAGATTTTCCCAATCAATCGTTACTGTCATATTCCACTCCTTATTCTAAAAACCTATTTCTTTTATTCTACACTATTTTTCTAAAATAGCAAGTATATTTTGTAATTTTCAGAAAATTTCTTCAATAAAAAGAACCAGCTCTTAGAACTGATTCTTCATTTCACTTATTTGGCTTCAGTAAATACTTCTTTAAGATAAGCGTCAAAAACTTCTTCATCCGAAATCGTGTCAGAGATGAAGCTACCATTACTTGTGCGTTCTGACAGATTCAAGTCTTGTAGTCGACTTTCATAGATTGTTCCTTTGTTCGATTGGACAAGCAGCGTTTGGTCGTTCTCTTCCACTTCTGTACTGAAGAGATTACCAACGAAGCCTTGTTCTGCAACTGCTCCTGCTAAGAAGACACGATGCGGTTTATTTTTTAGCTCACGCAAGACTTGTAGTCCTCGTTTGGCACGGCTAGTTACTGGAATTTCCTCAACGGAAACACGTTTCAAACTTCCACGTTGGGTCAAGAGGTAGAAGGATGAGGTATTGCAGATAAAGGCAGATTGGAGGATATCATCTTCTTTCAAATTCATAGCCTTGACACCCGCAGCCTTGGCACCGACAACCGGAACCTCTTCGATATTGAAACGAAGGGCATAACCATTTTGACTAACCAAGAGAACATCATCTAGTTTAATCGGAGCCACTGCCACAATCTGGTCTGTCTCGTCTTTGAGTTTAGCATACTTGACAGACTTAGATTTATAGGTCCGCCATGGAGAGAATTCTTTGCGTTCTACTCGCTTGATTTGACCGAAACGAGTCGCAGCAAAATAGGTTGTGGCATCATCAAACTGATCTACTACTTCCACATAAAGGATTTCTTCGTTGGTTTCAAAATTTGTAATGGTCTGGCTCAGATGCTCTCCGATATCCTTCCAGCGAATATCTGCTAATTCATGGATTGGTCTGTAGATGACATTTCCAAGACTTGTGAACATCAAGAGATGCTGGGTTGTCTTAGCAGATTGAACAAAGATCAAACGGTCATCATCACGCTTACCAATTTCATCTATAGTTGAAGCAGCAAAGGAACGTGGGCTGGTACGCTTGATGTAACCTGCCTTGGTTACGCTGACATAGGTATCTTCCTCAGCAATCAGACTAGCTGTATCAATCTCAATTACTTTCGCAGTGTCTTCTAACGAACTCAAACGCGGAGTCGCAAACTTCTTCTTAACCTCACGAAGTTCTTTCTTCATGAGATTGTACATAGTTCGTTCATCACCGATAATAGCCGCAAGCATGGCAATCTTTTCACGAAGTTCTGCTTCTTCTTCCTGCAAGACAACCACGTCTGTATTGGTCAAGCGATACAGTTGCAAGGTTACGATAGCCTCAGCCTGTTCTTCCGTAAAATCATAGCTGACCTTGAGGTTTTCCTTGGCGTCAGCCTTATTCTCAGAAGCACGGATAAGGGCAATGACTTCGTCCAAAATCGAAATTACACGAATCAAACCTTCGACGATATGGAGACGCTTCTCAGCCTTTTCCTTGTCAAAGCGTGAACGCGCCAAAATGACTTCACGACGGTGGGCGATGTAGCTAGACAAAATTGGGACAATCCCAACCTGACGAGGAGTGAAATTATCAATCGCCACCATGTTAAAGTTGTAGTTGATTTGTAGGTCAGTGTACTTAAATAGATAGTTAAGAACAAGCTCGGTATTGGCGTCTTTCTTAAGTTCGATAGCGATACGAAGACCATCACGGTCAGACTCATCGCGCACCTCAGCAATACCTGCCACCTTATTATTGACACGAACATCATCAATCTTCTTGACTAGATTGGCCTTGTTGATTTCATAAGGAATCTCAGTGACAACGATTTGTTCCTTACCACCTTTTAGCTTTTCAATCTCAGTCTTGGAACGAACAACCACGCGCCCTTTCCCAGTTTCATAGGCCTTCTTGATTTCATCACGACCCTGGATAATCCCTCCAGTCGGGAAGTCTGGTCCAGGCAAGAATTCCATTAGTTTGTCTACCTTGGCAGTTGGATGGTCAATCATGTAAACTGTAGCATCAATGACCTCAGACAAATTATGGGGTGGAATATCTGTGGCATATCCAGCCGAAATTCCAGTCGAACCATTAACCAAAAGGTTTGGAAAAGCTGCTGGCAAAACTGTCGGCTCTTTTTCAGTATCGTCAAAGTTCCAAGCAAAAGGAACGGTCTTTTTCTCGATATCTTGAAGAAGGTAACCTGCAATCTCAGATAAACGTGCCTCGGTATAACGCATTGCAGCAGGCGGATCACCGTCCATAGATCCGTTATTACCGTGCATTTCAACTAGAATCTCACGATTTTTCCAGTCCTGCGACATACGAACCATGGCATCATAGATAGAACTATCACCGTGTGGGTGGAAATTCCCCATGATGTTACCGACAGACTTGGCCGATTTACGGTAGCTCTTGTCAAAGGTATTGCCATCCTTATTCATCGAATAAAGAATGCGACGCTGAACCGGCTTCAACCCATCACGAATATCTGGCAAAGCCCTGTCTTGAATAATGTACTTGGAGTAGCGACCAAAGCGCTCTCCCATGATGTCCTCCAGGGACATATTTTGAATGTTAGACATATGATACTAAGCCCGTAAAATGCAAAGTGAAAATAGGAAATTCTTGCAGTGAGCAATGCTCGCAAGAGAATTTATCTTTTTCACACAGTATTTAGGGCGTGTTCAACTCCTTTCAAAGAATGTAGAGTATGTGTAATGGTAAAAAGATATAGAAAGGATTAGTCCTATTTTCAGTTACTATAAGTAACCTAGTTATCCTATCTGTAGTTTAATGTTATAATTTAGGTTCTTTATTTACATAGTGTTTTGAAGTCTTTCCTCAGCATACTCAATCATCTTCTCAGCCACTTCCCTATCATAGTCAAAGCCCATCTTGTTAGCTAGGGATTGAGCTTCTTGGTGGAAAAATTTCATGGTAGCAAACAAAGACTGAGTGATTTTGTTACTATTTGAAAAATCAAGTATACTTGAGAATTCTTTCTCTTTCTCAGTAGGTAAATAGTTAAAAAGATACTTATAATTCTTGCCTATGTCGACCACTCTCCTATCACTTGCAACCTGCCAAGCTAAGATTTTCAAGAATTCTTGTTGACAAATGCCATAGAGATGGTCCGTCGTATAGATGACTTGTTTGCGATAAATCCCCTTAACCACGTAGGCTGATACCCACCAAAATTCATTGCAGGAATTTTTAAAATCCGTTTCAGTAGCTGGGGTTATCCAGTGACGCTCTAGATTTGGGAAATAGGCTTCAAATAAATTTTCTGTATCTTCTAAAATAGTAAATCCTGCTTCACTGTCCACCCATTCTTGAATGTATTCTTTAGGGCAAAGAGTCAAATCAATGCGGTTACCATCTTCAAAGAGCATGAGAAATAGACGGCGATGACCAAAACCAACTTCTTGCTCAATAATGCGCTTCCCAAACAGGTCCAGCCAAGAAAGGTCACTCGTCAGATTATCTAAATCGTCCACGACATAGACCACGTCATAGTCTTGAAATTCATCTTTTGGGGCCTTTGGGTTTGTCCGTGAACCAGACATAGCGATAGCTTTGACTTGTAAAGTTTTGGCAATCTGTAAAATCAGATCTAGCATTTCTGTTTCAGTTCTCATTTCGATACCCATTCATTAAAAAGTGACTTAAAACACTGTCGCTTCTTCCAGCGTAAATTTGACATTATCCTCAATCCACTTACGGCGTGGTTCGACCTTGTCTCCCATGAGGACATTGACGCGGCGTTCGGCGCGAGCCAGATCTTCAATGGTGACACGGATGAGGGTACGGGTTTCTGGATTCATAGTTGTTTCCCAGAGCTGGTCCGCATTCATCTCTCCAAGCCCCTTGTAGCGTTGGAGTGTTGCACCTTTACCGAACTGTTTGCGAAGTTCTTCTAGTTCTCCATCCGTCCAAGCATAGGCCACTTCTTCTTTCTTGCCTTTTCCTTTGGACATCTTGTAAAGAGGCGGAAGGGCAATATAGACATGTCCCGCCTCAACTAGCGGACGCATATAACGGTAGAAAAAGGTTAAGAGAAGTGTTTGAATATGGGCACCGTCTGTATCCGCATCGGTCATGATAATGATTTTGTCATAGTTGGCATCTTCAATAGAGAAGTCTGCTCCAACACCTGCACCGATGGTATAAATCATGGTGTTGATTTCTTCGTTTTTGAGGATATCTGCCATCTTAGCCTTGGCTGTATTGATAACTTTACCACGTAGAGGCAAGATAGCCTGGAACTTGCGGTCACGACCTTGCTTGGCAGAACCGCCGGCAGAGTCCCCCTCAACTAGATAGAGTTCATTCTTAGCAGGATTCTTAGACTGGGCTGGCGTTAATTTACCCGACAACAAGCCCTTATCTTTCTTATTTTTCTTACCATTTCGGCTTTCATCACGCGCTTTACGTGCTGCTTCACGGGCATCACGCGCCTTGATAGCCTTGCGAATAAGATTAGAGGCTAGTTCCCCATTTTCCATGAGGAAGAAAGTCAACTTATCAGCCACAATTCCATCTACAACCGGACGAGCTAGTGGGCTTCCAAGTTTGTCCTTGGTCTGGCCTTCAAACTGCAAATGTTCTTCAGGGACTAGAATAGAGAGGACAGCCGCTAGCCCCTCACGATAGTCTGACCCTTCAAGGTTTTTATCTTTTTCCTTGAGAAGCCCCGTCTTACGCGCGTAGTCGTTCATAACCTTGGTAATAGCGGACTTGAGTCCTGTCTCATGCGTTCCACCATCCTTGGTACGAACGTTATTGACAAAAGATAGAATGTTATCTGAAAATCCATCATTGTACTGGAGAGCCACTTCCACTTGGAAACCATTGTCTTCTCCTTCAAAGTAAAGAACTGGCGTTAAGGTCTCCTTGTCTTCGTTAAGATAAGAAACAAAGTCCTGCACCCCATTTTCATAGTGAAACTCGATCGCTTCATCTGTTCGCTCGTCCGTCAAAGACAAGGTCACATTTTTCAAGAGAAAGGCTGATTCATTAAGACGCTCTGAAATGGTATTGTACTTGAAATCTGTCGTAGAGAAGATCGTCGCATCAGGCATAAACGTAACCTTGGTACCTGTCTTAGACTTGGGCGCTGTACCGATTTTCTTCAGAGTCGTGACAGGTTTTCCACCATTTTCAAAACGTTGCTTGTAAATTGCACCATCGCGAGTGATTTCAACTTCTAGCCAACTTGAAAGAGCGTTAACAACGGAAGAACCCACCCCGTGGAGACCACCAGATGTCTTGTAGCCACCCTGACCGAATTTCCCTCCGGCGTGAAGAATGGTAAAGATAACCTCAACTGTTGGGATTCCCATCGCGTGCATTCCAGTCGGCATCCCACGTCCGTGGTCTTGAACCGTTAAACTGCCGTCTTTATTAATGGTCACATCAATACGGTCACCAAATCCAGACAAGGCTTCATCGACAGCATTATCGACGATTTCCCAGACTAGGTGGTGGAGCCCAGCGCCATCGGTCGATCCGATATACATCCCTGGACGTTTTCGGACCGCATCCAACCCTTCTAGCACCTGAATGGCATCATCATTATAATTGTTAATATTGATTTCCTTTTTTGACACAAGGAACCTCCTATTCGTTCATCTTTACTATTCTACAGGTTTTCCAAGGATTTTGCAAAATTTTTCTTTCTCCGGTGTGACAATTTCAGAAGAGATTCTCTGCCTTTCTTCTCCATTTCATGATATAATAGGAGTATGATTACAATAGTTTTATTAATCCTAGCCTATCTGCTGGGTTCGATTCCGTCTGGTCTCTGGATTGGACAAGTATTCTTTCAGACAAATCTGCGTGAACACGGTTCTGGAAATACTGGAACAACCAATACTTTCCGCATTTTAGGTAAGAAAGCTGGTATGACGACCTTTGTGATTGACTTTTTCAAAGGAACTCTAGCAACGCTTCTTCCAATTATTTTTCATCTTCAAGGCGTTTCGCCTCTCATCTTTGGACTTTTGGCTGTTATTGGTCATACCTTCCCTATCTTTGCAGGATTTAAGGGAGGTAAGGCTGTCGCAACCAGTGCTGGAGTCGTTTTCGGATTTGCACCTGTCTTCTGTCTCTACCTTGCAGTTGTTTTCTTTGGAACCCTCTATCTTGGTAGTATGATTTCACTATCTAGTGTCACAGCATCTATCGCGGCTGTCATTGGAGTTTTACTCTTTCCACTTTTTGGTTTTATCTTGAGTCACTATGACCCTCTCTTCATTGCTATTATCCTAGCACTTGCTAGTTTGATTATCATTCGTCATAAGGATAATGTCGCTCGTATCAAAAACAAGACTGAAAATTTAGTCCCTTGGGGATTGAACCTAACCAATCAACATCCTAAAAAATAAAACGCCAGTTCATTCTGAACTGACGTTTTTTGTATGCTTATTTTGATTTGATATAGTTGATACCATCTGCTTTTGGTGCGACTGCTTTTCCAAAGAAGGCTGCCAAGACAAGAATTGTCAAAACATAAGGTGCGATTTGAAGATAAACCGCAGGCACTCCTTGTAGGAATGGCAATTGAGATCCGATAACAGCCAAACTTTGTGAAAGTCCAAAGAAAAGACTAGAAAGCATGGCTCCGATTGGATTCCATTTTCCGAAAATCATCGCAGCAAGAGCGATAAATCCAGGTCCAACAATAGTTGTCACTGAGAAGTTAACTGAGATGGATTGAGCATAAATCGCTCCGCCAATTCCACCTAGGAAACCTGAAATAATAACCCCTAAATATCTCATCTTGTAGACATTGATTCCCAAGGTATCCGCTGCTTGAGGGTGTTCACCGACAGAGCGAAGGCGAAGACCAAATCGAGTCTTGAAGAGGATAAACCAAGCAAGGAATGAGAAGGCAATGGCCAGATAACCAAGTAAACTAGTTGACTTGAAGAAGATATCACCAATAACTGGGATATTTGCCAAAACTGGGAAATCAAAGCGTCCAAAAGTCTGACTTAGGTTGTCGGTTTGTCCTTTGTTATAAAGAACTTTAACCAAGAAAACAGCCAAGGCAGGCGCCATCAAGTTCAATACCGTACCGCTGACAACATGGTCTGCACGGAAATGAACCGTCGCTGCTGCGTGGATGATAGAGAAGAGGCCTCCAACCAATCCTGCTACAAGCAAGGATAGCCATGGAGTTGCTGCTCCAAATTGTTCTGCAAATTCAAGGTTAAAGACAACTCCAGAAAAGGCACCCATTACCATAATTCCTTCAAGGCCGACGTTTACGACACCACCACGTTCAGAGAAAACACCACCAATACTTGTAAAGATGAGGGGCGCTGAGTAAATCAGCATAGAAGACACCAAGAGGGTGAGCAAGGTTGTAATAGACATCTTTACTTACCTCCTTTAACTTGTTTTTTCGGTTTGACAAAGCGTTCGATAAGGTAATGAACACTGACAAAGAAGATAATAGACGCTGTTACAATGCTGACAAGCTCAGATGGTACCTGCGCCGCATTCATACCAGGAGCTCCAACTTGGAGAACACCAAATAGGAAGGCTGCAAAGAGAATACCAATTGGTGAGTTGGCCGCAAGCAGACTAACCGCCATTCCATTAAATCCGACAGCTAATGACGCACCTTGAACATAGACGTTCTGGAAGGTTCCCAGACCTTCAACAGCTCCTCCAAGACCAGCCAAGGCACCTGAAATAATCATTGAGAGGATAATCGTTCGTTTTGCAGAAATACCAGCATATTCTGAAGCATGTGGATTAAGACCAACCGCACGGATTTCAAAACCAAGGGTTGTTTTCTTGAGCATGAACCAAATGACTGCAACGGCAATGAGAGCAAAGAAAATACCGATATTCATCCGCGAGTTACCAGTCAACTCAGCTAACCAAGGTGTCTGGTAGGTTGCATTAGCTCCAACACGAATGGTCGAATCTGTACTTTGCATGAAGTCTTTAGGAAAGGCATGAATAAAGGCATTTCCTACATACAAGACAATGTAGTTCATCATGATGGTTACGATAACCTCTGATGTCCCTAGATAGGCTCTAAGGATACCTGGAATGGCACCGACAATTCCACCAGCAATCAAGGCAATCACGATAGTTGCTAGAATCATCAAAGGACGTGGCATATCTGGATGCGACAAGGCAAACCAACCACTGAGAATCCAACCTGCTAAAGCCTGACCAGGAAGCCCGACGTTAAAGAAACCAGCACGACTGGCAACGGCAAAACCAAGACCAATCAAGACCAGAGGACCCATAGCACGGAAGATTTCTCCAATTCCACGCAGACTGCCAAAGGCTGTATAGAACAATTCTTCGTAGCCCCAAATAGCATCATAACCAAAGATCCACATGACAATGGCTCCAAGTAAAATTCCTAGGAAGACAGAAATCAAGGGAACCGAAATTTGTTGTAATTTTTTAGACATCACTCTTCTCCTTTCCCAAGTTTCCACCAGCCATCAAGACACCTAGTTCTTGTTTATTGGTTGTTTCTGGTGATACAATACCTTGAATCTTACCATCGTGGATAACGGCAATACGGTCTGAGACGTTTAAAATCTCATCCAATTCAAAGCTGACAACAAGGACAGCCTTCCCGTTATCACGCTCTTCAATCAAGCGTTTGTGGATATATTCAATGGCACCGACATCCAAACCACGAGTTGGTTGGCTGACGATAAGGAGATCAGGATCTCGATCAATTTCACGAGCAATAATTGCTTTTTGTTGATTTCCTCCTGAGAGTGCAGCTGCAGGAACAAATTCACTTGCAGCACGAACATCAAATTCTTCCATTAACTTTTTAGCATAAGAAGTAATATTTGAATAGTTCAAAATTCCATTTTTACTATGTGGTTCTTTGTAGTAGGTTTGAAGTGCAATATTTTCAGAAATCATCATTTCCAAAATCAAGCCATCACGGTGACGGTCTTCTGGAACGTGCCCAACACTCAACTCTGTAATTTGTCGTGGGTGCAAGCCTACAATTGAATCTCCTTTTAGCTCAATGCTACCAGATTCAACCTTGCGAAGACCTGTAATGGCTTGAATGAGTTCAGACTGACCATTTCCATCAATCCCCGCAATACCAACAATCTCTCCAGCACGAACATCCAAGGACAGATTTTTAACAGCTGGAACACCGCGGTTTTCATTGACCACCAAGTCTTTAATAGACAAGACCACTTCTTTTGGTTGAGAGGCTTGTTTCTCTGTTTTAAAGGAAACGGAACGTCCCACCATCATTTCTGCCAAATCAGCATTGGTAGCCCCTGCAATTTCGACAGTTTCAATTGATTTCCCACGACGGATAACTGTAACGCGGTCAGAAACTGCGCGAATCTCGTCTAACTTGTGGGTGATCAAGATAATTGATTTTCCTTCTTTGACAAGATTTTTCAAAATAGCCATCAACTCATCAATTTCTGATGGAGTCAAAACGGCCGTTGGTTCATCAAAGATAAGGATATCAGCCCCCCGATAAAGGGTTTTTAAAATTTCTACACGTTGTTGGGCTCCAACTGAGATATCTGCTACCTTGGCAGAAGGGTCAACAGCTAAGCCATAACGTTCAGAAAGAGCCTTGATTTCTTTGCTAGCTCCAGCGATATCTAGCACACCATTTTTAGTTAATTCACTACCTAAAATGATGTTTTCAGCCACTGTGAAGGCTTCTACCAACATAAAGTGCTGGTGAACCATTCCGATTCCCAAGCTAGCTGCTTTAGATGGTGAGTCGAGGTTGACAACTTGACCGTTGACCACAATTTCACCACTGGTTGGTTCAAGAAGCCCTGCTAACATGTTCATTAGCGTGGATTTTCCAGCCCCATTTTCTCCTAAAAGTGCATGAATTTCACCTTTTCGTAGGTGCAGGTTGATTTTGTCGTTGGCAACAAATTCACCAAACACCTTGGTAATATCACGCATCTCAATGACATTTTCTTGTGCCATGTGCTCTTCCTTTCAGAGTCTTATTTTATTTCAATAAAACTTGCTAGTTTATCTAGTAACAAGCTTTACTGAGACAAAATGACTTTGTCTCAACTCTTAAAAAAGCGGCCGAGGGCCGCTTCCTAAGAAATGACTTCCATCCATTATTTTTCAGGAACTTTTACGCTTCCATCAAGGATTTTAGCTTTAGCATCTTCAACAGCTTTTTTACCTTCTTCTGAAAGGTTTGTCACTGCCAAGTCAACCCCTTTATCTTTCAATGAGTAAACGATCACTTGACCGCCAGGGAATTCACCTTTTTCTGCCTTGTTCGCAATATCTTTTACAGTTGTACCAACTTGTTTCAAAGTAGATACAAGAACAAAGTTTGATTCTTTGCCATCTTTAGAAGTGTATTTACCTTCTCCTACTTGGTCACGGTCAACACCGATAACCCAAACTTTTTCATTTTCAGGACGGCTTTCGTTGAGTGATTTTGCTTCTGCAAAGACACCCGCACCTGTTCCACCTGCCGCTTGGTAAACAACGTCTGCACCAGCTGCATATTGTGCTGCTGCAATTGTTTTACCTTTAGCAGCATCACCAAATGAACCAGCATAGTCAACTTGTACTTTGATAGATGGATCTACTGACTCAACACCAGCTTTAAATCCAGCTGCAAAACGTGAGATAACTTCAGACTCAATACCACCTACAAAACCAACTTGTTTTGTTTTAGTTGTTTTAGCTGCTGCAACACCCGCAAGGTAAGCAGCTTCGTTATCAGCAAACGTTACGCTAGCAACATTCTTTTGATCTTTAATCACATCATCAATCAAGACATAGTTCAAATCAGAGTGGTCTTTTGCTGCTTCTTCAACCGCATTGTGAAGGGCAAAACCAACACCGAAGATTAGGTTGTAACTTCCAGCCGCTTGTTGCAAGTTGTTAGCATAGTCAGCTTCACTTGTTGATTGGAAGTAAGTGAAACCTTTATCTTTTGAAAGATTATGTTCTTTACCCCAGTCTTGCAAACCTTCCCAAGCTGATTGGTTGAATGATTTGTCATCAACACCACCAGTATCAGTGACGATTGCTGCTTTTGTCTTCACATCAGAAGATGAAGCTGCGTTACGAGAAGAGCGGTTACCACATGCAGCAAGTCCAACTGCTGCCACTGCAACTAGACCAAGGCCTAGCCATTGTTTCTTGTTCATTACTGAACCTCCTAAATAAGATGTGCAACGATGTTGCAAGTATGGATTGGTTGGCCACAAGGACCGTGCCACTCAGAGAGCGACTCAGACTAGTTTAAGTCTGTAAAAGAGTATGGAAGTAACTCCCCGACCGTCATCTCGACCGTCGATTTATCTTTTGCGACTAAGGTCACTTTTAGATCTTGTTCAAAAAATTCAGCCATCACTTGGCGACAAGCGCCACATGGTGAAATTGGTTTTTCAGTCTCTCCATAGACAATCAATTCGGAAAACTCTCTTTGGCCTTCGGAAACTGCTTTAAAAATCGCTGTACGTTCTCCACAGTTAGTCAAAGAATAACTAGCATTCTCGATATTGACACCTGTATAAATACTACCATCTTTCGCTACTAAAACAGCTCCGACAGGAAAATGAGAATAAGGTACATAGGCATTCTTGCTGGTTTCAATTGCTAGTTCAATCAACTCAGTAGTCGCCATCAGCCAATTCTCCTTTTAAAATAGCTACCCCAGCTGACGTTCCGATACGAGTCGCACCTGCTTCCACAAAGGCAAGAGCATCCTCATAAGAACGAGCTCCGCCAGCAGCCTTGACTCCCATATCAGGTCCAACTGTTTCACGCATTAATGTAACATCTGCTACCGTCGCACCACCAGTTGAAAAGCCAGTTGAAGTTTTAACGAAGTCAGCTCCCGCTTTTTGGGCTAATTGGCAAGCCACAACTTTTTCTTGGTCTGTAAGAAGACAAGCTTCAATAATGACTTTCACTAACTTGTCACCACTTGCTTCCACTACTGCGCGAATATCTAACTCAACCAAATCAAGATTACCTGATTTGAGAGCTCCAACATTAATCACCATATCAATCTCATCTGCACCATTTTGGATAGCTTCTTTTGTTTCAAAAGCTTTCACAGTTGAAGTTGTTGCTCCCAAAGGGAAACCTACTACTGTGCAGACCTTGACATCTGTACCTTCAAGCCCTTTTTTAGCATGTTCAACCCAGGTCGGATTAACGCAAACACTGGCAAAATCATACTCTCTAGCTTCAGACAACAAACAATCAATTTGATTTTCTGTCGCATCTTGTTTCAAAAGTGTATGATCGATATATTTATTTAATTTCATATTCGGATTCTCCTGCAGTTTATGAGATTATTTCTATGATTTCTCGTAAACTTTGCACACTATCATTTATTTTAACATATTTTTGAAAATCTGTAACTAGCTGAGGAGAAATTTTTCCATTTGTGTATACTTTTGCAACAATTTCTCCCTTTTGAACGGAATCTCCAACTTTCTTTTCAAAAACAATTCCTGTTTCATAGTCCAAGGCATCAGACTTGACTGCACGGCCTGCCCCCAGTCTCATAGCATAAAGCCCAAATTCCATGGCTGGAAGAGCTGAAATGACACCCGTTTCCTGAGCAGGGATGTCCACCACATGGCCTACATTTACAGGACGATAGAGGTCTTCCAAGTCTCCACCTTGGGCTTGGATCATTTCCTCAAACTTAGCCAGTGCTTGACCATTTTCAAGATGTTGACGAACTTCTTCAACTGTTTTATTTACATTTGCTAGACCAAGCATAATTTGAGCCAATTCACAGATGAAGTGGGTAATATCCTGACGGCCTTGTCCTTGTAAAATCTCCAATGCTTCAAGGATCTCCAGACGATTTCCAATAGCTCGTCCCAAGGGCTGACTCATATCCGTAATGACTGCTACCGTTTTTCTACCAACTGCCTTACCAAGTTCCACCATGGTTTGAGCCAATTCACGCGCCTCATCAACCGTCTTCATGAAGGCACCCTCACCGACAGTCACGTCTAGCAAAATAGCATCCGCACCTGCCGCAATTTTCTTGCTCATCACCGAACTCGCAATCAAAGGAATCGTGTCAACAGTTGCGGTCACATCACGAAGGGCATAGAGAAGCTTATCCGCTTTGACCAGCTGGTCTGATTGCCCAATGACAGATACACCAATATCCTGAACTTGATGAATGAAATCCTCTTGACTACGTTCTACTTGATAGCCCTTGATTGATTCTAATTTATCAATCGTTCCACCCGTATGGCCGAGACCACGACCACTAATTTTCGCGACTGGAACTCCAAAACTCGCTACTAAAGGAGCTAAAATCAAGGTCACCTTGTCACCAACACCACCCGTAGAATGCTTGTCAACCTTAACCCCATCAATAGCTGATAAATCAAACTCTTGCCCTGTCTGAACCATTTTCATGGTCAAATCAGATATTTCTCGAGTCGTCATTCCTTTGAAATAAACAGCCATAGCAAAGGCAGACATCTGATAATCAGGGACAGTTCCTGACACATAGCCTTCAACTAGCCATTCAATTTCACTCGAAGTCAGTTCTTGACCATCTCGTTTTTTTTGGATTAAATCAACTGCTCTCATTCTTTCACACTTCTAAGGATATAATATCCCTTATCTTTTTTGACGATTTCACAATTGCCAAACACTTCCTCCATCTTTGACTTGGCGCTTGGAGCCCCTTGTTTTTTCTGGATAACGATTGTTAAATCTCCACCAGTTTCCAAGAAATCTTTACTTTTCTCAATGATTTCATGAACCACTTGCTTGCCCGCACGGATAGGAGGATTTGAAATGACATGGTCAAATGTGCCTTCAACTTGTTCATAGATGTTGGACTGGAAAATCGTCGCTTCTACTTTATTTCGTTCAGCATTTTGTCGCGCCAAATCCAAGGCACGATTATTAATATCGACCATGGTCGCCTGAACTCCATAAGCCTTAGCTAAGGACAACCCCAAAGGCCCGTAACCACAGCCTACATCAAGGACAGTTTCTCCTTGATTGACCTCAAGACACTTAAGCAAGAGTTGACTTCCAAAGTCAACCATTTTCTTGCTAAAAACACCCGCATCCGTCAAAAAGGTCATTTTTTCTCCCAACAAGTCCACTCTTAACTCATGAATGTCGTGAGCAGCATCAGGATTTTCTGCATAATACATTTTACTCATGAAACTATTTTACCATAATTTGACTTAAATTGTAAATCGTTTACAAATTGATCATAAAACAAAAAAGACTGAAGAAAGCTAGCCAAGAAGACATTTTCTTCAATCTCTTTCAACACTTATAAATAATAAGCCATTTAGAACTAGAAATATCATAATCAGGATAAAACAACAAATTTATCATCTATAATTAGGCTCATTTTTATGACTATTGCTTAACCTTCAGATACTTAATTATCAACAAAATTCCCAACAGGATGTTTAGATAAAAGCCCAACTGATACGTTTTTGTCAGGATTTCCAAACTTGTCCAAAGTCGGATTAAATCTTCTAGCGACATGCGGAAGAAATAACCCTCTGTAGCAATCCATAGAACTAAAAAGAAATAACTACCAGCAGCAAGCCATTTCGTCCACCGTTTTTTTAGTAGGCAAGCAATTAAGAGCGAACAGATAAATACAGCTGTTACAATAGCATGTTCCATCAAAAAAGTAAAACCGTAATAGATTTCCACAAAGCGTCTACCATTATCCGCATTCGCCCCTTTTATAAAAGGTAAGGCAAAACTTAAAATAAAACAGAGTTCCAATATGTAACGTTTTAAGATTTTCATAGTACACCTCCTATAAGTTGTGAACTAAAAAGCCCCCTTTATTAGCTTATAAATCAGCAGAAAGTAGTTCCTACTTCATCAATAAATTGTTCAACCCTATCTACTTCTATTATACGATATTGGTTTACTATCATCAAGAAACCGCTTTATTTTTTTAGCTTTTTATGGTATGATAAACAAAATATCTAGGGGAAAACAAATGACCAACGAATTTTTACATTTTGAAAAAATCAGCCGCCAGACTTGGCAATCTTTACATCGAAAGACAACACCTCCTTTGACAGAAGAGGAATTAGAATCTATCAAGAGTTTTAATGACCAGATTAGTCTACAGGATGTTACCGATGTCTATCTCCCCCTAGCCCATCTCATCCAGATTTACAAGCGTACCAAGGATGATTTAGCCTTTTCCAAAGGAATCTTCCTCCAACGTGAAAGTAAATCCCAACCTTTTATCATTGGAGTTTCTGGGAGTGTTGCCGTTGGAAAATCCACAACTAGCCGCCTACTACAAATCCTACTGTCCCGTACACTTACAGATGCTAGGGTTGAGTTGGTAACAACCGATGGCTTTCTCTATCCCAACCAGACCTTGATTGAGCAAGGGATTCTAAATCGTAAGGGATTTCCTGAAAGCTATGATATGGAAGCTCTTCTCAACTTCCTGGATCACATCAAAAATGGACAAGATGTAGATATTCCTGTCTATTCTCATGAAGTCTACGACATCGTACCTGAGGAAAAGCAGAGCGTCAAAGCTGCTGATTTTGTCATTGTTGAGGGAATAAATGTCTTTCAAAATCCACAAAATGAGCGTCTCTACATTACTGACTTCTTTGACTTTTCCATCTATGTTGATGCTGCAGTCGATGACATCGAGAGTTGGTATCTAGACCGTTTCTTGAAAATGCTGAGCCTAGCCCAAAACGACCCTGATAGCTACTATTATCGTTTTACACAAATGCCGATTGGGGAAGTGGAATCCTTTGCCCATCAGGTCTGGACCAGTATCAATCTCACAAATCTACAAAATTATATTGAACCGACCAGAAATCGTGCGGAAGTGATTCTTCATAAAACAAAGAACCATGAAATCGATGAAATTTACTTAAAAAAATAATTTTCCCTTGTCAAAACGTAAGTTTTCAGATATAATGGTATAGTTAGTAAATATGGAGGTAAGAACATTGGCAAACATTAAATCAGCTATCAAACGTGCTGAATTGAACGTTAAACAAAACGAAAAGAACTCAGCTCAAAAATCAGCTATGCGTACTGCTATCAAAGCTTTCGAAGCAAACCCATCTGAAGAACTTTTCCGTGCTGCTAGCTCAGCTATCGATAAAGCAGAAACTAAAGGTTTGATTCACAAAAACAAAGCAAGTCGCGACAAAGCTCGTCTTTCAGCTAAACTTGCTAAATAAGAACAGTCCATAGAGGCTGTTTTTTTGTCCTCAAATAGGAAAAGGTAGAAAATGAAAATCGCAATTATCGGATATTCTGGTGCTGGTAAGTCAACGCTAGCTGAAAAGTTATCTCTCTACTACTCCATCCCAAAACTTCACATGGATACACTCCAATTTCAACCTGGTTGGCAAGACAGTGACCGCGAATGGATGTTGACCGAGATGAAAAACTTTCTCACCAAGCATGAATCTTGGGTTATCGATGGTAATTATTCTTGGTGTTATTACAAAGAAAGAATGCAGGAAGCTGACCAAATCATCTTTCTCAACTTTTCACCATGGACCTGTCTCTTTCGAGCCTTTAAACGTTACCTCACATACCGAGGCAAGGTCAGGGAAAGTATGGCAGCTGGTTGTCAAGAACAATTTAATTGGGAGTTTATTCGATGGATTCTCTGGGATGGCCGAACAAATAATGCTAAGGAAAGATACCAAAAATTAAGTGGTACCTACCCTGAAAAGATGCATATTCTCCATTCTCAAGCAGAAATTGATTATTTCTTGCAATCTCTTAAAAAATAGACAATAGAGTAACATTCATTAAGGTCAGTATGTAGTGAATGACTAAAAAAGGAAGATTTTCATTCAGAAAATCTTCCTTTTGTGTTCCCTTTTATTCTGCAATCAAGGTTTCTAATCCAACCTTCATCATATCGGTGAAGGTATTTTGGCGTTCTTCTGCAGTTGTATCTTCATCTGGATTGACCAAACTATCAGAAATAGTCATGATAGCAAGCACGTCAACATGGTGTTGGGCTGCCAAATAGTAGAGAGCTGCTGCTTCCATTTCCACAGCCTTGACTCCCCATTTACCAAGTTCGATGTTCTTTTCAAAGTAGTTTGAATAAAAGACATCAGAAGACAAAACGTTCCCAACGTGGGTGGTCATACCGAGTTCTTTGGCGATATGGTAGGCCTTGTCCAGCAAATCAAAGCTAGCGATTTGTGGGAAATCGTACTGTGGCCAGTCATTGCGGATGATGTTAGAGTTGGTTGCAGCTGCCTGCGCCAAAACCAATTCACGAACGTGAACATCTTCATTCAAAGAACCTGCTGTTCCCACACGGATCAATTTTTTCACACCGTAGTCAACAATCAACTCACGCGCGTAAATCGAAATCGATGGCATTCCCATCCCAGTTCCCATGACAGAGACACGGTGACCCTTGTAAGTACCAGTATAACCAAACATGTTACGCACTTCGTTAAAACAAACAGCATCTTCAAGGAAATTCTCCGCAATAAACTTAGCACGAAGAGGATCCCCAGGAAGAAGAATTTTATCAGCAATTTCACCCTGCTGAGCAGCAATATGGATAGACATAATATAAGATACCAAACCCGTCAAAAAGCAAAGGGAAAATAGGAGTTGGGTGCAGTGAGCGATGCTCGCTAGGCCAACTATCTTTTCCCCACTGCTTTTAGGGTGGGTTCAATTCCTTTCTTTCTTAATTTTGATGATATTGAGAAGATTAGAGCGGCTTTTATTCAAATCCGAACTCCCCTTCTCTTCTGAGTTTTTAGAAAAGTTTTCCGCTCGTGTTCAAATTAGAACACCTCACTCTACCTTTCTTTTTTATATATTTCTATTATATACTTTTATATTTTATAGCTAGGAAAAATCGGATTCAATCAAGACTCCAATAAGCCTACTTCATTTTTATTTAAAACAATTATTAATAAATTGAGACTATTTTTTAATCTTTTTAGTTAGAAGAAATGGGCATTTCCTACCTAATTACTTTATTATTTGACTTCTGACACAGTATGCTAGCACAAGGAAAGTGGTCTAACATTTTTGCAAATTCATAGGCTAAAACAGCTGTCACTAAGAGATACGGAAGAGAATCTATACCTAGCCCAGTGAAACCTATAACTAATCCAGTTGCAGACCAGGGAGCCCTCAAGGTCACAGACAAAAAGCAAACAGATCCCAAAAGCAAAATGCTTGGCTGGCTACCCCCACCTAGAATCATTCCAAAGAGAGCAGCTCCAGCCATCCCCAAGGCAAAAGATGGCGTAAGTGTACCACCATAGGCCCCTGCCCACAGAGTAATAAGAACAACTAATGCTTTTAATATAAACAAAAGGAGTACTGTTTTGCCATTGCTACCATTCAATACTTCCTGAGCCATCATACGTCCATTTCCAAGTAGATGTGGAAAATAACTTGCTAATCCAATAAGAAAAAGAAAAGCTGAGGGCAATGTTAGAAGTATTCGTTTATCTTTTATTCTGTTTGAAGACGCTGCCTTACTTAAGCGACCAAAAAGCCAAGCTAGTGGGGTTAAGAAAAGAAGTAATAAGGGAATAATCCATATTTGCTTTAATGACCATGTGATGGCTGGAATCTGGTAGAGAGCCTGATCTGAAATAACCCAGCCTGCTATATAGGTTGAGACATAGGTAGTCAAACCGACTAAGACAAATCGTTTAATAGATAGATCAATTCCTAAGGTTTCAAAAACAAAGAAGACACTTGTTAATGGAACCTGATAAACAGCCGCTAAACCAGCACCAGCACCACAAGCAAGGAGAAAGATGCGATCCTTCTTAGAGAGAGAACATATTTTTCCAATTGGTCCTGCAAATAGAGTTCCAATCTCTCGTGGCGCAGCTTCTTTGCCAATAGGCGCTCCCCCTCCAACTGCAATGATCTGCCAAATTGAATGAAATAGCTGTTTTAGAAAATGAAGCTTGTATTGTGAAGTCTCATCCTTCATCTGAGCTTTGATGGAATAAATCTTCGACCCTTTTTGCAAGAAATACCAGACCAAGGATGAGCCAAGACCCACCATCATTAAACTTAGTCCTATCCGTGAAGAGGAAACTCCATCTGTCAAAAATCCACTATGATGCTCTGACTGACCAAAAGCTAGCTCCTCCACCATCTCTAATAGATAATGGAGAAAAATACCAGATAAACCCGAAACTATTCCTTGCAGAATTACTGCTAGGAAAAATCTAAAATTATAAGGGATTTTTCGAAAAATACTCCTCAATTCTATTAACATGATTACAATTCTGCAAGAATCGCTTTAAGCAAACCTTTGAAGTCGCCTTTAACACGTTCAGTCACTTCTACAACTTCTTCGTGGTTGAGTTCTTCTTGGAAACCAGCTGCAAAGTTAGTAATACATGAAATACCGAGAACTTTCAAGCCTGAGTGGGCTGCCACAATCACTTCAGGAACCGTAGACATACCGACTGCATCAGCTCCCAGTGTCTTATAAGCACGGATTTCTGCTGGTGTTTCATAAGTTGGACCAGTAACACCGATATAGACACCTTCATCAAGCTTGATACCAAGTTTTTTAGCCACTTCATGGGCAGTAGCACGGTATTCTGGTGTGTAGGCTTTAGACATATCTGGGAAACGTGGACCAAAATCATCCAAGTTTTCACCCATCAATGGGTTCTGCCCCGTCATATTGATATGGTCTGAGATAGCCATCAAGGTACCAGGACCAAATCCAATACCTCCAGCTGCATTGGTTACAATGACACCTTCACATCCAAGAACTTTCATGACACGAACTGGGAAAGTCACGACTTCAAGAGGATTGCCTTCGTAGAAATGGAAGCGACCTTGAAGAGCCAAGACTTTTCGACCTGCAAGGTCACCATATACCAATTTACCAGCGTGACCAACTACTGTAGAGCGGCCCCAGTTGGGAATATCTGCATAGTCTACTACAACTGGATTTTTGATTTCTTCTGCCAATTCTCCAAGTCCTGATCCAAGGATTAGACCGAACTCAGGTGCTTGGATTCCCTTGTCTTTCAGGAAGGCAGCTGTTTCATTGATCTTATCTAAAAATGTCATTGTGTGTCTCCTTTATTAGTTTTTTAGCATTTGACCGATTTTGTCAAAAGTTTTAGCATTACGAATGGTGATTTGGCGGTAGAAAGGCATCTTGAGTAAGTATTTGTGATAGGCTGTTTCGTAGTATGATTCTTCAGAGAATTTCCCCCAGAAAATCCCAAGTCTTCCAAAATGAACGACTTCATCTTCCAGTTCCAAACTTTCAACTGTCTCAATGACTTGAGCCACATCCAAGCCCTCCGTGTAAAAGAGGACATCCTTTCGTGCCAAATCTTTGGTCCACCAATCTGGCAGATTCTTCAGCTCTTCTTCATAATCTTCCTGACTCAGCAAAGAAAAACTCTGAATAAATGGATAATGGACTGCAAAGAAAGCCTCTAACTTTTCAACCAATTGGGCTTTGGGAGCTGTCGAAGTAAAGAAAATATTGCCACTGTTGATGTAGGTTTCAACTTTTTCCAGTCCCAACTCTGTCAGTTCTTGCCGAAGCTCCGCCATGACAACTTTATTTTTCCCACCGACATTAATGCCCCGAACAAGTAAAGCATATCGCGTCATCTTATACCAATTTATCTAAGAAACTTTCCCCAATCATGGCAGTTTCAACACCAAAGTTATCGGCAATAGTCGCTGAGATATCTGCAAAACGTCCAACTGGAATGACACCATTTCCTTTAAAGGAAGGACTGTAAGCCAAAAGTGGAATATATTCGCGAGTGTGGTCTGTTCCTGCATAGGTTGGGTCATTTCCATGGTCCGCTGTAATCAAGAGAAGATCATTCTCTCTCATGGCTGCGATAATTTCAGGTAAGCGTTCATCAAACTCATGCAAGCAATCACGGTAACCATGAGCATTGCGACGGTGGCCGTAAAGGGCATCAAAGTCAACCAAGTTTGTGAATGAGAATCCTTTTTCAAACTCAGCAAGGCCCATGGTCTTCAATAGTGTATCAATTCCATGACTATTTGACTTGTTGTGACCCATATCATGGTTGATACCAGCACCGTTAAAGATATCGTTGATTTTCCCAACAGCGTAAGTATCGATACCAGCCTCGTTCAATTTATCCAAAACAGTTGGAGCAAATGGTGAAACTGCCAAGTCACGACGATTTGCAGTACGAGTGAAGTTACCAGGCTCACCTACATAAGGACGGGCAATGATACGACCAAGAAGGGCAGGACGCTCAAGGGTAATCGAACGAGCGTATTCACAAATACGATAAAGTTCATCCAAAGGAATGATGTCTTCGTGGGCAGCAATCTGCAAAACAGGGTCAGCTGAAGTATAGATAATCAACTCCCCAGTTTCCATTTGACGTGGTCCAAAATCATCGATAACAGCCGTTCCTGAGTAAGGTTTGTTAGCTTCACGAATAATCTTGCGTCCTGAGAAATCTTCGATTTTTGTCAAGATTTCTTCTGGGAATCCGTTCCAGAAAGTATCGAAAGGCTCAGTAATGTTAAGTCCCATGATTTCCCAGTGTCCAGTCATAGTATCCTTACCAAGAGATACTTCCTCCAATTTTGTTGCATAACCTGTTGGATTGCTCTCAGCTGGTACAGTCTTAAGAGGGGTTTCACGAGGAATATTTCCTAGACCAATTTTAGCCATGTTTGGGACATTCAAACCAACTGCTTTCGAAATGTGTCCTAATGTGTCAGAAGCTCCATCTGGAACTCCTGCATTGACAAAGTTATTAGCATCTGGTGCAGCACCGATTCCTACAGAATCCAGTACCACCAAGTGAATACGATTAAATTTTGACATAGTGTATCTCCTTATTATGTTGATTAGTTTGCTTTTGTTGAAGTTAAAATCTGAACCCCGTCTCGTCCAGCAACGATGACCTTATCTACCATTTGGTTAAATAAGCCGTGCTCCACGACACCAACGATATGGTCCAATTCTTGGCCAAAGGCAATTGGATCCTCGATGACATCCAAGGCCAAGTCAATGATAAAGTTCTGCATATCCGTCACAAAACGTTGGCCGTCTTTTTCACGGAAACTTGGTTTGTAGCCAGCTCGCTCAAAACGACGAAAGACTTGTTCTGCACCATACTGAACTACTTCTACAGGCAGTTTAAAAGCGCCCAATTTCTCAACTAGTTTGCTTTCGTCTACCACCCAAATATATTCTTTTGAGGGCGTTGCGACAACCTTCTCCATGAGAAGGGCACCACCACCACCTTTGATTCCGTTAAACTGGCTATCCACTTCATCTGCCCCGTCAACCGTCACATCAACCAAGTCTACTTGGTCAATAGACTTTAGCGGGATATTTAACCCTTCAGCCTGTTTACTGGTCACACTAGAAGTCGTTACAGCAGTAATTTGCAGTCCTTCTTCCTTAATACGACGACCGATTTCTTCTACAAAATAATAGGCAGTAGACCCCGTTCCTAGTCCGACTACCATTCCATCCTTGACAAACTCAGCAGCCTTGATACCTGCCATTTTTTTCAGATTTTCCACTCAAACACCTCCATTAAAGAGCTAACTTTATTATAACATGTATCACTTTTTATTTCATGGATACACTGAAAAAAACCGAACATTTTTATCTATGATTTCTAATTTTCTTTCTCCATGCTTGTATACAGATCAAAAATTCCCAAATCTAGATTTCGAAAGCTCTTTAAAAATTAAAGTTGATTTTTTATCATAAAGATGATTAAATAGGTAAGTACAGAAAAGGAGAAATAAGATGAACCCATTAGATTTGTTTAATCAAGTAAAAGAACTAATCGAGACAAAAGATTTTGAAGCTGCAAAAACATTTGTTGCAGAAAATCAAGAACAGCTTGGAGAATACTTCTCTCAAGCTCAGCAGTTGATTTCTGGTTCTGAAGGTCTAGATGGCCTCGTTGGAAAGATTAAAGGATTTTTCTAAAAGATATAAAGGCGCCTGAAACGATCAGGTGCCTTTTTGAGATATTTTTTTTATTATTTTGGGAAGATGACTGCTGATTTCCGTCGGCAAGACCACATAGTGTTCTTGAGCTAGTTCTTGAGCAATTGCTGAATGAAGATGGGTCGCTACTATCACACGTTCATAGAGACTGGCCTGTCGGAATTGGCCTGCAAATCCTGCAATCATTCCAGCAAGAGTATCTCCCATTCCCCCAGTCGCCTGATAGGGACCGCCAACCTGTAACTGGTAATAATCAGATTGGCCAGCTTGCCAAATACGAGTAGCTGGACCTTTCTCTACCAAAATTGTTCCTTGAGGGAAGGAAGTTAGGGTACAAGCCGTTGTAGCTTCCTTTTGCTTTTCAATAGTAATTCCAGACAGTTTTTCCCATTCTTTTTGGTGGGGAGTTAAGATAAGCTGACACGAAGGAAATGATAATCTAGTTCTAGCAAGGATGGTTAAGGCCCCTCCGTCTACAATCAAAATCTGATTCTGTCTTAATCTAGCAAAGACCTGTTTTACTAGATTTTCTCCAAAAGCATCGTCTCGTAAACCAGGTCCCACTAAGACCACTTCTGCCCTCTCCAACTGCTCTTTTAACAGTTGCTGGTCTTGAAGAGAAAAGGCCATAGCCTCAGGTAAATGACTGTGCAAAGCTGGGATATTTTCCCTATCCGTTCCAACAGTCACCAATCCTGCACCGCTTTTTACAGCTGCTAAAGCAGCCATGACGATAGCACCACCATAGGGATAAGTCCCACCAAGCAAGAGCAGACGGCCATAGTCTCCTTTATGACTTGTACGAGAACGTTCAATAATGACTTTTTCTAGTAAGGCTTGATCAATCACTTTCATCGTTTTTTCCTCTCGCATTTATTATACAACAAAAAGGAGGCGCATACCTCCTTTTATAAACTTATTTCTAAAATTTAATATTCATTTCTGCCATTTTAGATATAGCTATAGAAAACACACTCTCTTCAGCGAATTCTCTCTTATTTTCTTTCCAATGTCCGAACTGCTGCCTGATAGGTTTGCTCCATCAGCATGGTAATGGTCATAGGACCGACACCTCCAGGAACTGGCGTGATGTGGCTAGCAAGTGGGGCAACCGCTTCATAATCCACATCTCCACAAAGCTTACCATTTTCATCGCGATTCATCCCAACGTCAATGACAACCGCATCTGGTTTGACAAAGTTAGCAGTTACAAACTTGGCACGACCGATTGCAACAACCAGAATATCTGCTTTAGCAGCCACCTTGGCAAGATTATGAGTCCGTGAGTGGGTCAAGGTCACTGTTGCATTCTTTGCCAAAAGAAGCTGGGCCATAGGTTTTCCAACGATATTGGAGCGACCGATAACGACCGCATTTTTACCTTCCAAGTCAATCCCATATTCATGAAACATTTCCATAATTCCTGCAGGTGTCGAAGGAATCATGACTGGATGTCCAGACCAAAGGCGTCCCATATTTAGAGGATGGAAACCATCCACATCCTTTTCTGGGTCAATAGCCAATAGAACCGCCTCTTCATCAATGTGTTTTGGTAAGGGCAACTGGACCAATATCCCATGCCAAGCTGAATCTTGATTGTATTTGGCAATCAAGTCTAACAATTCCTCTTGAGTAATGGTCTCTGGAACTCGCACTACTTCGCTACGGAAACCAGCTGCAAGGGCAGAACGTTCCTTGTTGCGAACATAGACTTGGCTGGCAGGGTTGTCCCCAACCAAAATCACTACCAAACCAGGTACTAGCCCCGTTTCTTCCTTTAACCTTGCAGTCTTTTCAGCCAGCTGTCCTTGTAACTTAGCTGCTAGAGCCTTCCCATCAATAATCTGTGTCATATCACTTCTCTTTTCTTTCAAATATCTTCCATTATACCAAAAACTGCTAATCCCCTCTAACACTTCTTTCCTAGGCTATTCTATAGTTTCAAACTATAAGAAAAAGCTCTAGTCGAGCTTTTCATTAATCTATACTTTATATGTAAAGTTAGCTACAAATAGCTAAACAAAGCTAACTTATAAAACCTTACTCAAGAAGTCTTTAGTCCGTTGTTCTTGGGTTTGTTCAAAAATCTGTTCAGGTGTTCCATCTTCAACAACCACACCGTCTGCCATAAAGATAACACGATCTGCCACCTCACGGGCAAATCCCATCTCATGTGTTACGATAACCATAGTCATTCCTGATTTGGCTAGATCTTGCATAACAGCCAGCACCTCACCTACCATTTCAGGGTCCAAGGCTGAAGTTGGCTCGTCAAAAAGCAAAACATCTGGTTCCATGGCCAAACCACGCGCAATAGCAATCCGCTGTTGCTGTCCACCTGACAAACTCTGTGGGTAAGCATCTGCCTTATCTGGCAAACCAACTTTTTCCAAAAGTTCTTGGGCTCTCTTCTCAGCCACTGCCTTGCTCTCACCTTTGGTCTTGATAGGTGACAAGGTGATATTTTCCATCACAGTCATATTAGGAAAGAGATTGAATTGTTGAAAAACCATGCCCATCTTCTCACGCATGGCAAACAGGTCATTCTTCTTGTCCATAATATCGACTCCCTCAAAGATAACCTTCCCCTTGGTTGCTTCTTCCAACAAATTCATAGAGCGAAGCAAGGTAGATTTCCCGCTCCCTGAAGGACCGATGATAACGACAACTTCTCCTCTTTTAATCTCGAGGTTGATGCCCTTCAATACTTCATTCTTTCCAAAGGATTTATGTAAATTTTCAATTTTTATCAAGGTTTCTGTCATTATTTCTTATCTCCTTGTCCCATACGTTTTTCAAAAGCTTTCAAGGCCACTGTCAAAATAGAGGTCATAATCAAGTAATAAAAGGCTGCAAATAAAAGTGGTGTTAAAGGTAGATAGGTTGTTGTAGAAACTGTTGTAGCTCCGTTCCACAACTCCATAACACCGATAGCTGATAAGAGGGAACTATCCTTGATAATGGTGATAAATTCGTTCCCCAATGCTGGCAAAATATTTTTGATAGCTTGTGGCAAAATCACATAGCGCATCGCATTTTTAGGACGAATCCCTAGCGAATAAGCCGCCTCTAGCTGACCTTTTGGAACCGCATTGATTCCGGCACGAACAGTCTCAGAAACATAAGCACCACTGTTCATAGAGATAATCAAAATCCCTGGAATCAAGCGAGAAAGATCAACACCCAAAATCCCAACCTGAATAGTCGGAGCATTGATATGCATAAGGGCAAAGGCAATCATAATCTGAACCATCATCGGTGTCCCACGGAAAATCCAAACATACAAGTTGGCGAGCCAAACAAGCGGTTTAAACTTTGAACGTTGCCCAAAAGCCAATACAACACCCAAAATAGTCCCAAAAAAGACAACACAGATAGAAATAAGAACCGTCACGACAGCCCCATAGTTAAAATAAGGTAAATACTTTGGTAAAAAAGAAAAATTCATAGTCACACTGCTTTCTAAAATAGAATACTGTATGATTATAACATGAATTGAATTAAAATTTAAATCTTTTGTCTAATTTATTCAAAAAATCTTTAAGTTGGTAGAATTAGCGAGAAATCTTAGTTTTTTCTAGGCAAGTTGACCTCCTTTATGGTAAAATAGTAACGATAAGAAATGAAGGAGAATCAAAATGGAATCACATTTGGTTAGAATCATCAACCGCCTTGAAGCAATGGCAAAAGACGGCGGAAATTTAAAACGTAATTTTGAACGCGAAGGAGTTGTTGTTGCAGAAGTTGCATACAGCCACGACGAAGAAAACGGCTCAATCTTTACCCTTCGTGATGTCGAAGCTCGCGAAACATATACGTTTGATAGCATTGACTTGATTGCAATGGAGATTTACGAACTCCTTTACTAATACAAAACAAGCTGGGATTACACCCTGCATGTCTAACCAAAATCCTTTTTGTCTCACAAATAGGATTTTTTTATAGTCCAAATCCACAAAGATCTTCATTGTAACAACCTCTCAAAGCTGCAATCTTTTTACTTGCTTTACACCCCAATCCTGTTATAATGAGAGTATAGAAATTTGACTATTTTTGACCTTTAAATAGGTCAGGCTAAAGAAAGAAATGAGGTAGATGTATGCTTTGTCAAAACTGTAAAATAAACGACTCAACAATTCATCTTTATACCAATCTCAATGGAAAGCAAAAACAAATTGACCTCTGTCAAAACTGCTATAAGATTATCAAGACAGATCCTAACAATAGCCTCTTTAAAGGTATGACGGATCTGAATAATCGTGACTTTGATCCCTTTGGTGATTTCTTCAATGACCTAAACAATTTCAGACCTTCTAGCAATACTCCTCCGACTCCCCCAACCCAATCAGGTGGAAGTTATGGTGGAAACGGCGGTTATGGTTCCCAAAATCGTGGACCTGCCCAAACTCCGCCACCTAGCCAAGAAAAAGGCCTGCTGGAAGAATTTGGTATCAACGTAACTGAAATTGCCCGTCGTGGAGATATTGACCCCGTTATTGGGCGCGATGATGAGATTATCCGTGTCATCGAAATTCTCAATCGCAGAACCAAGAATAATCCTGTTCTTATCGGTGAACCAGGTGTCGGAAAAACGGCCGTTGTCGAAGGTCTAGCTCAGAAAATCGTTGATGGCGACGTTCCACATAAACTCCAAGGCAAACAAGTCATCCGTCTGGATGTGGTTAGCTTGGTTCAAGGAACGGGTATTCGAGGACAATTTGAAGAACGCATGCAAAAACTCATGGAAGAAATTCGCAAACGTGAGGATATTATCCTCTTTATCGATGAAATCCATGAAATTGTCGGTGCTGGTTCTGCAGGCGATGGCAATATGGATGCAGGAAATATCCTCAAGCCAGCCCTTGCTCGTGGGGAACTGCAACTGGTCGGTGCCACTACCCTCAATGAATACCGTATCATTGAAAAAGATGCCGCCCTAGAGCGTCGTATGCAACCTGTTAAGGTTGATGAACCAACGGTGCAAGAAACAATCACTATCCTCAAAGGCATTCAAAAGAAATACGAAGACTACCACCACGTTCAGTATACCGATGCTGCAATTGAAGCAGCTGCAACTCTGTCCAATCGCTACATCCAAGATCGCTTCTTGCCTGACAAGGCCATTGACCTCCTAGATGAAGCTGGTTCTAAGATGAACTTGACCTTGAATTTTGTGGATCCTAAAGTAATCGATCAGCGCTTGATTGAGGCTGAAAATCTTAAATCTCAAGCTACACGAGAGGAAGATTTTGAGAAGGCGGCTTATTTCCGCGACCAGATTGCCAAGTATAAGGAAATGCAAAAGAAAAAGGTCACAGACCAGGATACTCCTATCATCAGTGAGAAAACCATTGAGCACATTATCGAGCAGAAAACCAATATCCCTGTTGGCGATTTGAAAGAGAAAGAACAATCTCAACTCATCCATCTAGCCGAAGATCTCAAGTCTCATGTTATTGGACAAGATGATGCTGTCGATAAGATTGCCAAGGCTATTCGCCGGAATCGTGTCGGTCTCGGTACCCCTAACCGCCCAATCGGAAGCTTCCTCTTTGTCGGACCAACTGGGGTCGGTAAGACAGAACTTTCCAAACAATTAGCTATCGAACTCTTTGGTTCTGCTGATAGCATGATTCGCTTTGACATGAGCGAATACATGGAAAAACACAGCGTAGCTAAGTTGGTCGGTGCCCCTCCAGGTTATGTTGGCTACGATGAGGCTGGGCAATTAACTGAAAAAGTTCGCCGCAATCCGTATTCTCTTATTCTCTTGGATGAAGTAGAGAAAGCCCATCCAGATGTTATGCATATGTTCCTCCAGGTCTTGGACGATGGTCGTTTGACAGATGGGCAAGGACGTACCGTTAGCTTCAAGGATGCCATCATCATCATGACTTCAAATGCAGGTACAGGTAAGGCAGAAGCCAGCGTTGGATTTGGGGCTGCTAGAGAAGGACGTACCAACTCTGTTCTCGGTGAACTCGGCAACTTCTTTAGCCCAGAGTTTATGAACCGTTTTGATGGCATTATTGAATTTAAGGCTCTCAGCAAAGATAACCTCCTTCAGATTGTTGAGCTTATGCTTGCAGATGTTAACAAACGTCTTTCTAGCAACAACATTCATTTGGATGTAACCGACAAGGTCAAGGAAAAATTGGTTGATCTTGGTTATGATCCAAAAATGGGAGCACGCCCACTTCGTCGTACTATTCAAGACTATATTGAGGACGCAATCACTGACTACTACCTTGAAAATCCAAGCGAAAAAGATCTCAAAGCAGTTATGACTAGCAAGGGAAACATTCAAATCAAATCTGCCAAAAAAGCTGAAGTAAAGACTTCTGAAAAAGAAGTATAAATCCTATAGAAAAGGAGTAGAAAATGAAAATTTTCTGCTCCTTTTTACTAAAATAACTATAAATTCTTGACAGCTAGGCCTTTGTCCATTAAGATAATAATAAAGATAATAGATAATGAGGAAAATGCAATGGCAAACCCAACTTTCGGAGAAAAAAAAGCGAATACAGACTATGTTTCACGCTATGGCGTATATGCAGTTATACCTGATGCTGAACAAAAACAAATTGTTCTTGTTCAAGCACCCAATGGCGCTTGGTTCCTACCAGGTGGCGAAATTGAAGCTGGTGAGAACCATCAGGAAGCCCTAAAACGTGAATTGATTGAAGAGCTTGGCTTCACAGCTGAAATTGGTGCCTATTACGGACAAGCTGACGAATATTTCTACTCTCGTCATCGTGACACCTACTACTACAATCCTGCCTACCTCTATGAAGCAACTTCTTTCAAAGAAGTGCAAAAGCCACTAGAAGACTTTAATCATATTGCCTGGTTCCCTATTGATGAAGCTATTGAAAATCTCAAACGTGGTAGCCATAAATGGGCAATCCAATCATGGAAAAAACAGCATAAGATTGACTAAATCCAGCCACTTTATTCAAAAAGTGCTATAATAGAATTAGAAAATCGGAGGAAATGTTATGAAGCTAATCAATACGACAAACTCACACTCGCAACTTGTTAAAAGCCAGCTAGAAAGTACAGACGCAACCCTTGTTGAGGTCTATTCTGCAGGGAATACCGATGTTATTTTTACCCAAGCTCCGCTTCACTATGAAATCCTCATCTCAAACAAACACCGCGCTATTCGAGAACCTGAAATCGAAGCTATTCAAGAATTTTTCTTGAAACGTAAAATTGATAAGGACTCTATTGATGAGGCCAATATCAAAACCCTCTATTCAGAAAAATTAATTGGAATTTCGATTCCAACCAAATAAAATCTTGGAGAGATTAGAAAGTGCTTTGAACCTTATGGAACAAAATTAGGTTTATTTAGCTTTTTAAATCATCTCCAATTTTTTATCTATAAAATCTTATCATACAAGATTTTGTAGATAATTAAGGAGACAAACATGGGAGACATCATATATAGAGAGGCAAGAATTGAAGAAAGCGAAAAAATTGGAAAATTATTAGCCAATTCCTTTCTTGACTATCCCTTTTTAACGATTATAACTGATGATTTGAAGAAACCTGACTCCTATCCTGCTTTTGTAGAAACGTTGCAAATTCTGCTTACTAGAGTCTATATTAAGAAGGGAAACTGTTTAATTGCGGAACAGGATGGAGACTTACTTGCAGTCGCCCTTTTGCAACAAAAAGATTTCTGTATACTATCCTATCTACGAAATGGAGGAACAAACATTTTTCGCTACATTCGACCACAAAATCTCCTTAAATACTTTGACTTTGTAAAACGTTCCAAAAAGCATTTAGAACAATCAGGGGAGTTTGATTGGTATTTGATGGCTTTAGCTGTCAATATAGAAAGTAAGGGGCGGGGAATAGGCAGTACTTTTCTGACACAAGGGATTGAACCTTATGTCAAATCAAAAGGCTGTAAACACTTGGGACTCATAACTAGTACAGCTAGAAATACCTCATTCTACGAAAAAAACGATTATGTATTACTGGACCATATGGACTTAGAATATGGGTCAAAATCAATTGGTAACTGGGCATTTTTAAAAACTATAAATAAATAAATAAAAAAAATTTGGTGCTGCTTATCACAGAACCAAATCTTTTTTATTATGTTAGAAACGAATCGTCTCACGTGTTTTTTCGTATGAAGTGACAAAACGGTTGGTTACACCTGGTTCTGCAACTTCCAAAGCTTGCGAAATCTTATCAAATGAAGCATGATAATCAAATTCTTTTTCAAAAATTTCTAATGATTCATTAAAGGCTTCCTGAATTCGTTCATCAAATGAGCGGTAACGGTTCGAATACTGTAGCAATTGTTCTGTCAATGTTGCATATTGAACAATATTATAGGTTTCTTCTTCAAGTGCTTCCATATCATTTGTTGTAATTTCAAGCATACGGTTCACAGCTTCGATATTGACCTGGGCTTCTTCTAGCTCAGCCATCAACTCTTCAGTATGATTACTTGCTGTAAAGAACAACTGTAAGAAATTCTGAGGAATACCTGGAAGATTGCGTTTTTCCATATATCTCTTAATTGTATGAAGACGATTGACATAAACATTTGCCTTCTGGCGAGCATTGATATCATCTTTTTCAATCTGAGCAAGACGTTGACTAACCGAAACTTGTTCATCCTCAATTTCTTTCAAAGTCGCTTGTAAGTTTTCCAAACGATCTTCAAGGAATGAATAAGGTTCAGAATGTTCCTCTTGTTCAGAAGTTAATTCCAATACAGATTCTTCTAAAGATTCTAACTCAGCTTGTAATCTGTGAACATGACTAACATCCGTTTCAGAAAGCAGGTAGTTATTACTTAATCGTTGAATATCTTCTACTAAAACAGCATTACTATCTTTCATGTGTTTCAAATACGTAGGAAGGGTGGCAACTAAGCCTTCTACTACTTTTTGAGCAGCGATTTCTCGTGTAAAGATATCATAGAGTGCATTGATTTCTTCTTGAACTTGAGTATTTTCGTACTCAGCATTATCCAACTCTAATTGAGCAACATTTTCGTGGTTTTTCTTCAAAGCTTCATAAAGCAATTGGAAGCGAGACTCAATGTCCGTCTCAGCAAAATGATAGTTAGCATCTAAAAGCTTACGGTAACCATCCTCCAAATCTTCCAATTGATCAGGTAACTCTTTAGATAATGTTTTTACAATTGCTGGCAGGCGGTCAACAATATGACTCAAAGCCAAGATATGATTCTCAGCATTATCCAAAATCACAGCAGCTTCTACTGGGTCACCTGAAGTGTTCAAAGTAACAAACTGAGAAAACTCTGATTGGATATTTTCCAATTGTTTTTCGATTTCAGACAAACCTTGTCCATATTCTTCAGAATGATCAGCAACTCGGTGTTGCAACTCTTCAAACAAGTCCAAGGTATGAAGAACACGTCCACTATTTTTAGACTCTTGTTTCTCCAAATCAGCCAAGGCATTGCGAATTGCCGCAATATCTTCTTCAATCAAGGTAATTTGGCTCTCGATTTGGTCAATTTGATGACTAGCCTTGAAAAAACGGAATGAATTGTTATAGCCTTCTGCCTCGAAAAGATTATTTTCGATATCGGCAAAAGAGTTAAGAGATAGGTCAACCCATTTTTGGTTCCATTCACGGAAAGTCACTTGACTTTGTCCAATCAAGTGCATATTTTTAACAGCTTCAACTTCATCATTAACTGGAAGATTGTACAGCTCTTCTTTTTTCTCTTCTAAAATTGCTAATTTACTTTCATTGCGTTTCCGTACATAAATTGCTATAGCATATGAAATCAGCAATATAATTGCAATTGCAATTATAAGATATACTACTAGACTACCAGACATATTAAACTCCTTTTTAACTTGAAACAATCGTAATGATTATATCATATTTTTTAGACCAAGGGAACTACTTCTCCCGATTTTTTAGACATCAAGTGTACTATAGACGGCATTTTCTTCGATAAATTCACGACGAGGCTCTACTCGATCCCCCATCAACATATCAAAGATTTTATCTGCTTCTGCAGCATCGTCTACAGAAACTCTTGCCATTAAGCGATGTTCGGGATCCATGGTTGTTTCCCACAACTGGTGATCATCCATTTCACCCAAACCTTTATAACGCTGAATAGTCGGTTTGGTACGACCTTCACTATAACGGGCTAAAGCTTCTTGAAGTTTGATTTCTTGATCTGCTCCTGGCTGGATATATTCTTTAATCTCGCTTCCAACCTTGACACCATAGATTGGTGGTTGGGCAATATAAACATAACCAGCTTCTAGAATTGGTTTCATATAACGATAAATCAAGGTTAAAAGAAGCGTACGAATGTGGGCTCCATCGACATCGGCATCGGTCATCAGAACGAGTTTTTGGTAACGAGCTTTTGAAACATCAAATTCTGCGCCAAATCCTGTTCCCATTGCTGTGAAAAGACTACGAATTTCTTCGTTAGCAAGAATCTTATCCATGCTGGCTTTTTCAACGTTCAAAATCTTACCGCGAATTGGAAGGATTGCCTGGAACTCACGGTTACGACCAGATTTGGCTGATCCACCAGCTGAGTCTCCTTCGACGATGAAAAGTTCTGTTTCAGCAGGATTATTTGAAGAACAATCTGCTAGTTTACCTGGAAGGTTGGAAATTTCCAAACCAGATTTTTTACGAGTGACTTCACGCGCACGCTTGGCAGCCACACGAGCTTTAGCAGCCAAAATCCCTTTTTCCACGATACGTTTAGCTATCTGTGGATTTTCCATGAGGAAATCAGAGAAGGCATCACTGAAGAGGCGATTGGTAATCTTGACTACTTCACTATTCCCCAGTTTGGTTTTGGTTTGTCCTTCAAACTGTGGATTTGGGTGTTTAACTGAGATAACTGCAGTTAATCCTTCGCGAACATCTTCCCCTGTTAAGTTGTCTTCATTGTCTTTCAGTAACTTATTCTTACGAGCATAATCGTTGATAACACGTGTCAAGGCTGTACGGAAACCTTGTTCATGCGTTCCACCTTCATGTGTATGAATATTATTGGCGAAACTCATGACATTTTCATGGTAACCAGTTGTGTACTGCATGGCTACTTCAACTGTGATATCATCCATCTCACCATCTGTGTAGATTGGTGTATCAAAGATAACATCCTTATTCTCGTTGATATATTCAACGTAGCTAGCAATCCCACCTTCATAATGATAATGCTTGGTTTGTTCGAAACCTTCACGCTTATCTGTGATAGAGATTTGAAGACCACGATTTAGAAAGGCCAACTCTTGAATCCGTTTATTTAATTTATCGAAATCAAAGGTTGTTGTTTCAGTGAAAATTTCTGGATCCGGTGTAAAGTGAACTGTTGTTCCCGTTTTATCCGTATCTCCAACTACTTCAAGATCTGCGACAACATGACCACGACGGTATTCTTGGTAATGAATCTTCCCATTTTTGTGGACATGAACGTCTAATTGAGTTGAAAGGGCGTTAACAACTGAGGACCCTACTCCGTGAAGACCACCTGAGACCTTATATCCGCCACCGCCAAACTTTCCTCCAGCGTGAAGAACAGTAAAGACAGTCTCAACGGCAGGTCGACCTGTTTTTTCCTGAATATCGACGGGGATACCACGCCCATCATCGACAACAGTAATCGAATCATCTGGCTCAATAAAGACTTGAATGTGGCTGGCAAATCCTGCCAAGGCCTCGTCAATTGAGTTATCAACAATTTCCCAGACTAGATGGTGAAGACCTTCTTTTGAGGTTGACCCGATATACATCCCTGGACGCATTCGAACAGCCTCTAAGCCCTCTAAAACTTGAATTTGACTGGCATCATAATCTTGTGCCTGCAGATTTTTGATTTCTTCTGTCATCTTTTTCCTTTTTCTTACATGTCTAATACTTGTCTTAAATTCACGATACTGGTAAACAAGTAGGTAGCTAGTCCAGCAGCTTGCCCGGCTTCGATATCAATCGGTCGATCACCAATTACAAGACCAGAGTTAATCTGATACTTGTCTCTTAAATAAATCATGGACTCAGGATCTGGTTTTCTCTTAAAGCCTGAGTTTGAAGTCACCACTTCTGTAAAATAAGCTGCTATAGAGGTTTTTTCTAAAATTTCCAAGACTTGATTATTTCGGTGAGAGACCAAAAAATGACGGCCACCTTGATTTGAGATATCTTTCAATAAATCAGAAACTCCATCAAACAAAATCGGATGTTCTAGCTCTCTGGCTTCATTTTTCTTATACTTTTCTAAAAAATTCTCTAAGTTGGGAGCGAATGTCTCAATCGCAAAATCAGTAGAAACCTTTAAAGCCTGATAGACACTGTCATGGTCTTGTGTGATGCCATACAATGCCAATGTTTCAACAAAGGCAGCTGTTGAAGTTTCGTAATTATCTAGTAAAGTTCCACCTAAATCCCAGATATAATCGTGATATTTCATAGCTTTCATTATACCATTTTTTCCTTAAAAAAGCGATGATTTCCCTGAGTTTTCCACATAAAAAAACGAGAGTTTGAGTCCCGTTTTACTGATTTTTACCAAAGACATCTCGATAGAGCATTCCTGTTCGTAAAGTCTCTGCGTCTCCTCCTAATTGCTCCACCAACTCGTAGGCAAAGGCAAGGGCTGTTGAGGGGCCTCGACTAGTTGTCAATTGACCATCTACCACTACTGTTTCCTTGGCGTATTGACCATCAAGGATTTGCTCTTGAATGCCGTCATAACAAGTGTACTGCTTGTTTTTCAATAGCCCTGCTTGATTGAGGGCGATTGGAGCCGCACAAATAGCTGCCAGTTTCTTCCCTTCTTGCTCGAAGCTTTGCAATTCTTGAATTAAGGCCTGATTATCGCGCAAATGTGCAGAACCAGGCATCCCTCCAGGAAGAACAATCATGTCATAGTCTGATAAATCACCATCAAAGACACGATCTGCTCTTACTTGGATTGCATGCGAACCAGTCACTTGCTCTTCAAAACCAACCATATCACAAGTGATATTGGCCCGACGCAAAACATCCACAACTGTCAAAGCTTCAATTTCTTCAAAGCCTTGAGCTAACATAACTGCTACTTTTACCATGATTTTCTCCTTATTTGATTTGTTTTAATACAACCTTTTTCCGCTTGAATGGGACTTTTCCGCTCTTTTCTTCAGCTAGATTTGTCTGGTAACTCATCGATAAAAGCAAGCCAACACCAATCAAGTTACTGATAATAGCCGATCCTCCTTGCGAAATAAAAGGCAAGGGAATCCCAGTCAAAGGAAGCAAACCTGTCACGGCACCTATATTCTCAAAGATATGGAAGAGTAACATCATAATCAAACCTGTGGAAATATAGGTGTAGAACTGATTATTTGATTTAAGAGTAATCTTTAACATACGGTAAATCAGCATGAGATAAAGGGCAATAACAAGGACAGAGCCAATAAAGCCAAAATCTTCTGCGATAACCGTGAAAATCATATCCGACTCTCGAACTGGAATAAGCAAATTAGAAGCATTAAACCCTTGTCCAAATAAGCCACCGCTTCCAATGGCAATCTGCCCTTGAGCCTGTTGGTAAGTGGTTGTTTGGGCAAAGTCAAAAGGATTGAGCCAAGCCAAAATACGGTTGATTTGGTAGGTCGGCATTCCCAGTTGATGGAGAAAAGCCCGACCGTCCTTGCTGATAAAAATAGCTAAGAAAGCAGCAATTCCAGTTACAGCAGTCACAAATACTGGGATAATAATTTTCCAAGAAACCCCCGATAATAAAACGATTCCTGAGAAAATGGCTACAAAAACCAAAGCCGTCCCCAAGTCACTTTGAAGTGCCAAAAGAACTAGGACTGGAATGGTAAAGAGAATCATCCAGAAAATCAACAAGAAGTCCAGCGGAACTGTGCGTCTCCATTCCTTATGTTTTTTGGTAAACTGGACAATCACACGAGCCAACATGAGGATATAGGATATCTTCATAAATTCTGACGGCTGGAACAAGGTAACACCATTTACCGATACCCAGTTTTTGGCACCTGTTGATGCAACTAAGCTTGGATTATAAAAGACGATAGGTAAAACCATAAGTCCCAAGCCTAAAATATATAGAAAGGGTGTAACCTTCCAAAGAAATTCAGTATTAAAGAGCATGACCACAAAACCAATCACAAGCCCCAAGGCGATCCAGGCGACCTGCTGCCCTAAAATGGGCAGAATATTGTTTGGATAATCATGACTAACAGCTATATAAATAGCCACCACGCCGATAACCAGTAGGAAAAATACTGGCAGGAGCAAACTATAATCGACTCTAGAGTCGAGAGAACGTTTCATATATACTAACCTTATACTTTCATACAATACTATTTATCAAAGTTCATTTAAAAATTTATCAATAGCCTCATCAACTTCGGATTGAGAGACGGTTTTAACAATCGCTTCTTTTGCTAGAGAAGTCACAATTTGTTTGCCATATCGCTTTCCGACAATTCTCCTATCCAAAATCAGAGTTAAGGAACGTTGGTGTTCACGTCTCATACTTCTTCCTAAAGCCTGTTTTAAACGAATAATGGCCATTGGCAATTGATAATCATAAAAGGCATTTTTCCCTTCTTGAATTAGTTCCTGATTGATCTTTTTCGTCAAGGGTTCTTGGGGGTTTTGGAAAGGAAGTCTTGGTACAATTTGAATCACAAAAGAATGACTTGAAAAATCAACTCCCTCCCAGAAACTTGCTGCACCTAGCAGGATTTGTTGTTCACCTTTTTCAAAGCGTTTCTTCAGTTGATGAACATCCCCATTTTTATACTGGGCCAAGTGGCTAACTGGAAGTAAATCCGACACTGCTAGAAGCATGTCTTTAGCAGTAAAGAGAACTAAAATCGGTTGCTGGAAAGCTTGAATTTCCACTAGTAAAGCAGCTACCTCTTTGGCGTAAACTTCTAAGGAGGTTTCTGTTACCAAGGGGAAATCTTTGACCAAGATCACTTCTTGATCCTGTTTTCCCCGAGCTTCAATCTTGACAAATTTGGCTTCAGGATAGCCTAAAAGATCTGCCAAAGAAACCCTCTGACTAATCTCAAGAGTAGCCGACACTCCCAAGACTTGACATGAATTAGGTACTAAAGAAGATAGGAGAATACGTCCTGATTTCGTAGAAGAAATTTGAATTTTCTTTTGACTCGTTTCAATTGCTTCAAGCCAGTAGTCTCGGTCAGCTGTAAAATAGCGAACCAGCTCCTCAAAGCCTTCTACCTCTAATTCTGAAAAATACTGATGGAGATTGGCCAGAGAATCTAAGATATTTTTCCTAGATTTGCCAGATTGAAATTGTTCTATCAAATAGAGACACTCAAAGCGAATACTTTCTAGTATTCGTTGTTGAATTCTGTTTTCTTCTCCTGCCAAAGCCTTATCAACTAAATCAATAATAGACTGGATATCGTAGGTATGTTGAAGCAGATTTTCTAGGGCCAACAAAATTTTTTGAACTTCATCAATAATCAATAAACGGTCGCTGACAAATTCAGGATTATCTTCAAGTCTGGTTACAAGATAGGCATGATTGGTCACTAAGAGCTTGCAAGTCTCTGCTCTTTCTTGACTACGTTTCCAGAAATCTTCCGTCATAAATAAGCTCTTGGACGATAAATTCCCATCATGACGAAGATCTCTTAGAAAATGTTGGTAACGGTAAAGTTGCCCAATTTCATCCAAATCTCCTGTCTCTGTCTCTGTCAGCCAGACCAAGAGTTGCATTTTAAAGCGTCTAAATAAGCGATTTTCATCATTTTCCTGCAAGGAACGATAAAAGGCATCCAACTTCAGATAATTGTGTGGTCCCTTTAAACTATGAATATCTATATGGAACACATCCTTAAGACGTTTACCTTCTTCTTCCATGATCTGATTTTGAAGAATCTTTGTCGGAACGCTAAGAACAATTTGACGCTCTTTGGCTTGAGATAAAGCGGGTAAGAGATAGCCATAGGTTTTCCCAATCCCTGTCGATGCTTGAATCAGAGAGACAGGCTCATCTTTCAATAGCAAGCCAACCTCTTTAGCAAATTTTTCTTGTTCCTCCCTCACTTCAAGGTTCAATAGAGAAATGTTTTTAGAAAAATCTTGGGATAGTTTTCGTGGCTCCAGGGGAGCTCCAGTTTTCTTGAAATACAGTCCTTGAACTTCGACCAAGTCTGGAGAACTAAGGATAGATTGGCCGCGATAAATTTCTTCAATAACCAGGTAGGACTCATATAAGAGGGCGTCATCCATTTCCAGCAAGCGTTCCAAGAGTCCTTTAGGAAGCTGGGCCATCTTTTTCCGTAGAAATAAGAGTAATTCCGCGGTAGCGTGTGCATCTGAAAGGGCTGTGTGAGCGTGCTTAAGAGGAATTCCTAATTCTCGACACAATATCGGCAAACTATATTTTTCCAGTTCTGGGAAAAAGACCTGAGCCAATTCGACCGTGTCAACACGAGGATTTCTTAGTTCATAGCCTTCAAAAAATAAATTTTCCGCCAAGAGATTGGCATCAAACTGAACATTATGGGCTACAAAAATCCCATCCTCCACCAAGTCAAAGATTTTTCTAGCAACTTGCGAAAAATCAGGTGCTTGCGCCAGACGTTGGTCTGTCAATCCTGTCAGTTCTTTTATATGAGCATCCAAGGGTTCATGTGGATTGACATCCGTCGTATAGTGATCGACGATTTTTCCATCCTCAATCACAACAATTCCCACTTGAATAATTTTAGCCTTACTACCTGTGCTAGTTGCCTCTAAATCCACCACAACATAGCGATTACCAATCGTTTTCATTATAAAAAATTATACCAAAAAAAGGGCCATTTAGCACCTACAAACATAGGATAATTTTCAAACTCAAGAGGGTTACTTTTCTAAAAAATCCCAGTAAACAGAGCATCCTAGCCTACTTATTTTTTGAAAATATTGGAGAATAAGAAAAATTGAGAGAAGAAATGTTTGCATCTTCCTTCTCTCAACTATCCATTTACTTTATTTAACCATGTCAGGATCGTAGTCATAAAATCCTGTATCAAGGAAACGGTTTTTAGGGTGAAGTTTACGCACTTCTTCATCCAGCAAGAAGGCTTGGTCATGGCTAAAGTTACCCTCTTGAATCAAGCTACGCGCTTGAATAAAGAGTTTTGCAATCTCAACAAAGTTCTGACCAGGAGTGTAGAGCCCTTCTAGTTTCCAGTGAGTGAAACCATGCTCTACCAATTCTGTCAATTTTGTCATCAAATCAAGGTCGTTATTGGCAAAGATATGGGTACCATGATTGTCTTCAAAAATGGAATAGTGACTCTCCGGGTCACTTGGCTCTGCCAAGAAAAGGTCACGATTGCGAGTCTTTTCATCATCAATATGCGTGAAGTTATAGTAATTTTGCAAGAGCGGACGTTTAGAATGGTGAATAACGCTAGCTCCGTAAACCAAAACTTCAGCAGGAATTTCCAAAATCTCTGGCATTTTGAAAAGTTCAGCTGATGGAATTTCACGCGCCAAAACAGCCTCAGATGCGCCAGCCTTTTGTCCCCAGAAGTTGATCTGACGACTGCTAGTCACCATAGTTGAGGCATCGTAGATGGTCTTAAAGGAATAACCATCGCGGTTGACTACGTAAAAGACACCTGCATCCCCAATCGTAATGTAGTCTGTCTTGATTTCTTCCAAAAAGTCTAAGAAGGGCTTGATACGATCCATCATATCTTGGTGCATGAGGGCATTGACTGCAACGATCAATTCCTTACCTGCTTCATGAACCAACTTAGCAATTTCACGCAATTGGTCATGACTAAAGGTTGTTGGCAGACGAAGGCCAAAATCTTTCTCACCGACATAGATACGATCTACGCCAGCTTCGAGCAGTTGTTTAACTTGTTCAATACTTTCAGCAGTTGCTGTAATGATAATCTTTTCCATAAGAAAAATTATACCACATTTCTGGAAAATCAGCCATTCTTTAAAAATGAAAAGGGACTTTATTCTTATTGTAACCTTTCTGTAATAATTCTCTGCTGAAAAAATGATAAAATAGGTATGTACTGTTAAGGAGAGAATAATGCCCGTAAGAAAATTACAGTCCTATGAGGTAGACTATCAAGAAGAATTAAGCCAACAGGTTCCTCGATATCAAGATTATACACCTGAAGCGCAATCTGATGCCAATCTCAAGGAAATCCTATTTTTTGTTAATATCGCTGTTTTTTGTATCTGTATTGCTATCTTTAGTTTTATATTTTTAGCATTAAAATTATCAACTGCTCTTGCATTTGCCGCAGCAATCGGATCCAGCTTACTTGTTTTAAAAATTCAACGATCTATTATCAAACGAAAACGTAGAAGATAAATCCAAAATATCGCCCCGTCTGGAGCGATATTTTTATTTTTTCTTTTTAGATGGTGTGTGGATGGCAATCTTCACTTCAAAGATTGTTCCCTTTGGTTTATTATCTTTAACAGCAATGGTTCCTTTTAAGGCATCTACAATTTGCTTGGCTAGGGATAATCCTAAACCAAAACCACCTTTTTGACGGGTTCTAGCCTTGTCCACTCGATAAAAACGGTCAAAAATTTTCTTCTTATCTTCTGCTGAAATACCGACTCCATTGTCGGAAACTAGCAAATAAAGATTACGATCAGTCGCTGAAATCATAAAATCAATTTCACCATCCTCCTCAGTATATTTGATAGCATTATCAAATAGGATGGTCATCAGTTGTTTTAGTAAAAGTTGATCTGTGACAATCGTTCGATGGATGCGATTTTCAAAACGGAAGACACGGTCATTTTCAGAAGCAATCATCTCATAGTTTGTAAAAGTCGTATTGAAAAAACTGGTTGGAACTTCTGCAAGTTCCGGCTTAATCCCATCATCTCTACGAGCTAAATTCAACAAGTTCGTTGTCAAAAACCGCATATTTCGAACTTCTTCCAAACTAGAGGCAATGCTCTCGCTCACATCCATAATAGTAGCTTCCGGCTTACGGAAAAGGGTCTCTAAGCGATTTTGCAAAACTGCAAGTGGAGTTCGTAACTCATGACTAGCATTTTCCACAAAGGACTGTTGCTTCTGCATGCTCTCAAGCAGAGGACGAACACTGACCCTAGCTAGATAGAGACTGGCAAGCAAAGACAGAATCCAGAAACTTGCCATCACAATCACAATCAATTTCTCATGCTTTTGACTGGCTTGCTCCAACTGACTGGTATTAATCAAGACAGCCGCATACTTGATATTGGTTGAAACCGAACTGATATTCGTTTCCAGCAAAATCATGCGATAGATTTCTTCTTGTCCATAGCTATTAAAAACCTGAATCTGATAGATATGACCTAGTTCTTTCTTTTCTAACTTAATCTTATCCAATCCCAAAAATCGGTTTCCAGAAAGGAGTTGGGTAAAATTCTTATCAAAGAGAATGACCTCTGTATTTGAACTAACATTGGGTTTTATCTCCGTCTTGCTAGCATCTGTAGCGGCATTCTCTAAATCTTTAATCTCTTCTGTTGCCCTATTTACCGCAAGCTGAATAACTGCCTGAGGATTGTTACTCAAGCCATGGAGTGTATCATCCACCGAAGTATAAAGGCTCGAGTGCATGACCTGCAAAATAATCAAGGTCATGGTAGAGAAAATCAGGGTAAAGACACCAAAGTTGCGGATAAAGTAACTAAAGTCATCCGCATACCATGTTTTTTTTAGTTTACTGAACATCTTTTAAAATATACCCAACACTGCGCAAGGTTTGCAAATTCTCTGCAAAAGTGGTTCCTTTTAATTTCTTACGGACTTTTGAAACATAGACTTCAACAACCGAAATCGTTGTATCACTATCAAATCCCCATAAACGATCAAAAATCTGAGTCTTCGGCAAAATAACATTTTGATTTTGAAGGAAATAAACTAGTAAATCAAATTCTTTCCCCAGCAATTCGACAGGAGTATCTTCGACTTTAACAGTATTGGTTGACAAATTAACCACAATATTTCCATAAGTCAAGGTGTTTTCATTAAATTTACCTGAACGTTTGAGAAGCGCTTGAATCCGCATTTTGAGTTCTTCTAGGTAGAAAGGTTTGGTCAGATAATCATCTGCTCCCAATTCAAATCCATGTCCCTTGTCATCCAAACTTTCCTTGGCGGTCATAATCAGAACTGGTGTCGTAATTCCTTTTTCACGCAATTCTTTCAAGACTTGGAAACCATTTTTTTCTGGCAACATCAAATCGAGCAAAATCAAGTCATAGACGCCACTCTCAGCTTCGTAGAGACCTTCTTCTCCATCAAAAACCTGCATGACATCCGCAAAATCGTCTAAAAAGTCAAATACTGAATTTGACAGGCCTAGGTCATCCTCAACTAATAAGATTTTTATCATGAGAAACTCCTCCTTATTAAAACCATTATACCAAATTTGCCTTAAAAAAAACTCAACTCTCTACATTTTACATGAGAAAGCTGAGTTTTCTTTTTATTTTAGGCTTATTTATGCGTTTCCGTATTGAAGAACGACTGCTTCCACTGCAGCTTTTTCACGGTTAATCAAGTCAACACGCGCTGCAATTTCCTTGATTCCCATACCGATGTTACGGCTAAGAGCAAGGTCAGAAAGTTGCGGTTCAAAGAATTCCTTGTACTCTGCCAAGCGTTGCTGAGTCTTAAATACGTGAGCAGGAAGGATAACAAAGCTATCAAAGCTCATATCTCCACCAAGAGCTGCCTTAATCCAAGCCCAGTTTTCACGAGCCCAAGACCATGCTGTTTCCTGAGTTGCTTGATGGCTTAAGAACTGGAAGTACCAAGCAGACAAGTCTTGTGGTTTGACCACAAATTTGTCCTTCCAAGCAGCAATCAAGGTTTGGATATTGTCCGCATCTGTACTGTAGGCAAGAGCTGCTGCCAACTGACGTTTAAAAACAGCATCTGTTGCGTGAGTATAAGTATCAAGATAAAGTGCTAACAAGTCTTTAGTCTCATGATGTTTCATCTCATTAATCAGAACTTGTGAGCGAATAGCTGCTGGAAGTCCTGCAAAATTCTCCTTGTGAGTCGCGAAGATTTGGCTAGCGACTTGACTAGCTTCTGCATCATTTGAGCGAATCATCATAGAAACAGCCAACTGACGAACCAATTCATCCTCATCTGATTCGCCATCTTTAGCTTCAAAACCAAGACGGTCATAATTATGACGAGCCAATTTAGCAACCAAGGCTTTGAAGGCTCTTTCAGCTTCTGTTCCTTCATCGATAAAGCGCTCAAGGGCAGAAATTACTTGAGAAACAGCTGAAACGACAAGGTAAGATTCTTCTTTAGCGAGTTTATCAAGGACTGGAAGCAAGTCTGCATAAGAAATGTGCCCTGCTTCAGCAAGCAAGCGACGTTCTTGGACGATTTGCAGTTTACTTGTGTTATCAAGCTCAACTAGGTCAGCAAGAACTGCATCCAACAAATCTCCTTGATAGTCGGTAATGTAGTGGGCTGTATTTTCAGTGTTGAGACGAAGTGCTGTTTTGTTTTCAGCAAGAAGGGCTGCATAGCCTGGAATTTCGATGCTTTCAGTTTCGAGTGTATCAGGCAAGCCTTTCCAGTTGCTGTTTAGTGGCACAACCCAGAGACGGTTCTTGTCTTCGTGCTCACCGATAAAGAATTGTTTTTGTGAGATCTTCAAGACATCATTTTCAACTTTGACACTGAGAACTGGATAACCAGGTTGTTCCAACCAAGAATCCATGAAGGCTGCGACATCACGTCCAGACGCTTGACCAAGAGCATCCCAAAGGTCACGACCAATGGTATTGCTGTATTGATGTTTTTCAAAGTAGGCATGCAAACCTTTGGCAAAATCGGCATCACCTAGCCAACGACGGAGCATGTGCATGAGGCGACTTCCTTTGGCATAGACGATAGCTCCGTCAAAGAGCGTATTGATTTCATCTGGATGTTTCACTTCGACGTGAACAGACTGAACACCATCAGTCGCATCACGTTTCAAGGCAGACGGAACACCACCTGTTTGGAAATCTTCAAAGATATTCCAGCTTGGTTCAATAGCATCCACACAGACGTACTCCATCATGTTAGCAAAGCTTTCATTGAGCCAAAGGTCATCCCACCATTTCATAGTAACAAGGTTACCAAACCACTGGTGAGCCAATTCATGGGCCACAACAAGGGCAACTTGTTGACGGCTGGCAAATGTTGAGTTCTCATCCACAACCAAGTAAACTTCACGGTAGGTCACAAGACCCCAGTTTTCCATAGCTCCAGCTGAGAAGTCAGGAAGGGCGATGTGGAGAGATTGAGGGATTGGGTACTTAACTCCATAGTAATCTTCGTAAAACTCGATAGAGCGAACAGCGATGTCCAGTGAGAAATCAAGGTTAGATAGTGGATGGGCTTTGGTTGAGTAGACACCTACGAGAGTACCGTTTTTAGTTTTAGCCGTCACACCTTGCAAATCACCCGCAACAAAGGCTAACAAGTAAGAAGACATGCGAGGTGTTGTCTCAAACTTCCAGATACCTGTTTCCTTACGGTTTTCAACTTCGATTTCTGGCATATTAGACAAGGCCAATTCACCTTCTGCTTGGTCAAAACGTAGAGAGAGGTCAAAAGTTGCTTTGGCTTCTGGCTCATCCACACATGGGAAGGCTTCGCGCGCAAAATGGCTCTCGAACTGAGTAGACAATACTTCCTTCTTGACTCCATCAACTGTGTAGTAAGATGGGTAAATCCCTGTCATGTTGTCTGTAATTCTTCCTGAGAAAGCGATAACCACTTCAACTTGACCTGCTTCAGCAAGTTCAATATGAAGGGCTTCATTGTCATGGTCAACTGTAAATGGGCGAGCTTGACCTGCAACTTCTACAGTGGCGATTTCCAAGTCTTTTTGGTGGAGGGAAATACGGTCACTCTGTGCTTGACCAGTGATGGTCACTTTCCCTGAAAACGTCTTAGTCTCACGACTCAAATCTAAAAATAAATCATAATGTTCAGGAACAAATTGCTTAATAAAATGTTCAACTGCTTGCATAGTTTTCTCCTATCTAAGTTTAAGAGCTAGAGCTCTTCTTCAAACAAACTTATTATATCATGTTTTGCTTGAGAAAAAAGGATTGGACGGTGATTTCCAAAACTTTCTTCCGTCTAACAGTCTACAGTGGGTAGACCTTGTGAAATTCTTCTAGAACAACCTTGCTTTCAGGTGTAAAAATCAGTCCTGCTTCTCTCAGCCACTCGGCGAAACAATCCTCATGAACCTGACGCCAATAGGCTAGGGATTTGTCACCTTCCCCTTCCTTAAAGGCATGGTCAGCAGAAACTTGATTGTAGGGCTGGACAGAAACCTTTATAATTTTGACAATACAGACAGCCTGATTTTGACTGTCTAAAATGACATCAAAGGTCCCTTCTTGAGGAAGAGACTCGGCTTCTAGTGCATAGAGGTCGTAGGTTGAGGCTGTTGCAGTCTTTTCGCCTTTTAAAACCAAATCTGCTAAAAGATCTGGTTCCACTCCAAAAGCCCAAGCATCGATTTCATCTCCTATAGAGGGGTTAATTTTCTTGTAGTCATTCCACATTTCTTGCGGTGTCATGGGTGCTCCTTTGTAATTTTTTACTTTCTTCTTTTATGTGTTTAAGATGATCTGGATGGTCAATTTCTAAATCAAAAATCTCTAGAATAGAACTGTAGTGAATAATGCACTTGATACTCAACTGATTCATTTTTTGTATGAAAGAATCATTCAGATAGCCTGCTACAGCAAAGTCAATCTTTTTCATCCTTGCTTTATCCTGCATCTGTCTTAGCATATCTAACATTATTGGACTTTCCATATCATGCCATTGACTGTTTCTCACAGTGGCAAAAATAAAAGAAGTCAAATCATTCATTACAACTACAATCTTTGAAATACCAGCTTCCAGTATGCTGTCTAAGTCAAAATATGCTGACGGTAATTCAATCATCGTGGCAATTTTCCCAGTAAAACCATGCTGGCGCAATACTGTAATAGCTTGCTTTAACTGCTCAGCATCATTGACAAAAGGAAAGATAACAGATAGATTGGGATTGTTTTGATAAACTTCTGTAACGACATATGCTTCAGCCTGAAATTCATCCAGACACGCCAGCAAACGCCTAGTTCCCCTATATCCAAATAAGGGATGATTTTCATCAAAATACTCTTTAGTCCCCTTTAGACAATTAGCTTCTGTATTCGTTAATTCAGAAAAACGATACCAAACTTCCTTACCTGAGTACAGGGAGCAAATAGTATCAAGATAATCTTTCACAAATTCCTGGCAACTTGCTAATATGATGTTTTGATTAAGCTCTCTCAACAAATATTCCCCACGAATCATGCCAATGTGGTGAAATACTTGAGGATAAACTTTTTCATCAAGTTTTTCGCCACTAAGGGCAAGTTGCTTCCTCATCATTCACCTTCCAATTCATGTAAGAAGTCTTGTCCAGTTCTGGAGATCCTAATAATTCAGACTTAACCTTCAAGACTAATGGCGATGCATTTTCTTCTGTGATCTCTTGAATATCCATCCAACTCCTCCTATTTCAAAGACCATCCGCCATCTATTGTCAAGATTTGTCCCTGCATGGCAGATGCCTTTCCACTGGCCAAAAAGAGACTGACTTCTGCCACTTCTTCTGGCTCAATCCAGCGCTTGATTGGTGTTTCACTCGCCACCCAGTCTGCTAAGCCACCTGGTTCAAAGTCGGCAGCTGTCATAGCTGTCTTGACTGCTCCTGGAGCGATACCAAAGACCTGAATCCCAGCTTCTGCATAGTCTAGAGCCAACTGCTTGGTAAATCCAGCCAAGGCATGCTTAGATGAAGTATAGGCGTGACCACCTCCACCTGCTAGGCTAGATGCGATAGAGCACATATTGATAATGATCCCCTTTTTATTCTCCAACATTTGTATCAAATAATAGCGAGTCAACTCAACAGGAGTCACGTAGTTAATTTCAAAAATTTCTTGAATTTCCTGCGCTGTTTGTTCTAAGAGTGGTTTATAATCATCCAAAACTCCAGCAGTATTGCACAAAACATCCACCTGAGGACACCAGTCAAAAATAGGCTCCAAGTCCAAGGTCAAATCTCTCTGTAAAAAGTGAAAATCACCCTCTAAGAGTGGATTTTCACCTTGGTCAACTCCGTAAACTTGATAGCTATTCTCTATAAAGAGGCGAGCTTGAGCTAGACCAATCCCTGAACTCACTCCTGTAATGAGTACACGTTTAGTCATGCACTTCTACCCAATCTGTCGCCAAAACATCACAAGGTGTCGGACTCCACATGGAAAAACCTTCTCCTTCTCCAGACACGTTGATTAGGAAATAAGGTGTCACTTCAAGTGCAACCCCGTTTTGTTCAATGGTGTCAAAAAGTTGGACATAGTTTTCAGCACCTCCCCAACCAGTTCGTACATATTTTTTCTTAGCCTTTAATCCAGGAAGGATCTCTTCAAATGTCATGTTTTTCTCCTTTAATATCAATAATTCTCCCCTTCATTATAACAAAAAAACCGCTTTAAAACGGCTTTTTGACTGTGATTTATTTACATCTGCTTCTACTTACGGCAAATTATTCCCTGCAGCAAGATAAATTTCATACCATTCTTTTCTTGTTAAGCTAAAGTTTGCCGCTTGGCTAACTTCTCTCAAGTGATTAGGATTTGTTGTACCTACGACTGCCTGCATTTTTGCTGGATAACGCAATATCCAAGAAATGGCAATAGTTGAAGAGGTTACTCCATATTTAGTAGCTAAACGATCAAGTACTTGATTTAAAGCTTGGAATTTCTCATTTCCAACAAAATTCCCTTTAAAATACCCAAATTGTAAGACAGACCATGCTTGAATGACCACATCGTGTAATTTGCAATATTCAAAAATGCTGCCATCTCGCATAGTTGCTTGACTACCTTCCATATTAACATGAAAACCTGATTCGAATCCTGGAGTAAAAGCCGCACTCAATTGTAGCTGATTAACAGCTAACGGCTGCTTGACATCTTTTTTAAGCAACTCCATCATCATGGGATTTTGATTAGAAACTCCAAAATCTCGGACCTTACCTTGTTTATAAAGGAGATCAAAGGCTTCTGCTACTTGGTCAGATTCCATCAAAGCATCTGGTCGATGAAGAAGCAAGCTATCTAGATGATCAATCTTCAATCTTTGCAAAATTCCGTCAACTGATTTTATAATATAGTCCTTAGAAAAATCAAAATAGGTAAATTCTTCAATGCGAATGCCACATTTGGACTGAATCCACATCTTTTCTCTTAAATCTGGACGATTTTTTAGGACAAGACCTAACAGTTCTTCACAACGACCACGACCATAAATATCAGCCAAGTCAAAAGCATTGATTCCAACAGACAGTGCTGTTTCTACAAGCTCTTCAACTTCTTTTACAGACTTATCTTCTATTCTCATCATTCCGAGAACAATTTCTGATAATTCTTTGTCATCTTGACCAAGAGTTATGTATCTCATCAAATTTTTCTCCTTTGATTCTACATTCTTCATTTAATTATAACAAAAAACCGCTTTTCAACGGCTTTTTGACTATATTTCATTCCATTTTATCTTCTTAAACCCACGGAATAAGAGAAAGATTCAAATATTATAGATCCTCTATTTTTACCCAATCACACTTCCATTCGGTACAGCTGGATCAACTGTGAGAAGAGTTAATTTTCCATCATGTTCAGCTGATAGAATCATCCCTTGGCTGACATATTTTTTCATCATTTTACGTGGTTTGAGATTGGCAACGATTTGAACTTTCTTGCCGACCAATTCTTGTTCGTTTGGATAGTATTTTGCAATTCCTGAAAGAATTTGACGATCTTCTCCATCACCAGCATCCAGACGGAATTGAAGTAACTTATCAGAACCTTCCACTTTAGAAACTTCTCTGACTTCTGCGACACGGATTTCGACCTTGTCAAAGTCTTCAAACTTGATTTCTTCCTTGTTTAGTTTGAGTTCAACTTCATCTGGATTCCATTCTTTCTCGACTGCTGGTTTGTTACCTTCCATTTGTTCCTTGATATAGGCGATTTCTTCTTCCATATCCAGACGTGGGAAGATTGGTGTTCCCTTAACAACTACAGTCACACCTGCAGGGAAATCAGCCAAGCTCAAGTTTTCAAGGCTAGAAACTTCTGCTAAACCAAGTTGATTCAAGACTGCACGACTGGTTTCCATCATAAACGGCTCAATCAAGTGAGCAACGACACGAAGGCTAGCTGCCAAATGACTCATGACACTTGCCAATTGGTCACGAAGAGCTTCATCCTTAGCCAAGACCCATGGAGCTGTCTCGTCGATGTATTTGTTAGTACGAGAGATCAGAGTCCAGACTGCTTCAAGTGCACGTGGGTAGTCAACTGCTCCCATGTAGGTGTGGTAGTCAGCGATTGATTGTTCTGCAACGTCAGCAAGAGCATGGTCAAACTCTGTTACACTCTCTACATAGGCAGGGACTTGCCCGCCAAAGTACTTATTAATCATAGAAACCGTACGGTTGAGGAGGTTTCCAAGGTCATTGGCCAATTCGTAGTTGATACGGCCTACATAGTCTTCAGGAGTGAAGGTTCCGTCTGAACCAACTGGAAGGCTACGCATGAGATAGTAACGAAGTGGATCTAGTCCATAACGCTCTACCAACATTTCAGGGTAAACGACATTCCCTTTAGATTTAGACATTTTGCCGTCTTTCATGACGAACCAACCGTGAGCAATCAAACGATCTGGCAATTTGATATCCAACATCATAAGAAGGATTGGCCAGTAGATTGAGTGGAAACGAAGGATGTCTTTTCCTACCATGTGGAAGACTGTGCCATTCCAGAATTTGTCAAAGTTACCATGTTCATCTTGACCGTATCCAAGCGCTGTCGCATAGTTAAGAAGGGCATCAATCCAAACGTATACAACGTGTTTAGGATTTGATGGTACCGGCACACCCCATGTAAAGGTTGTACGAGAAACCGCCAAATCCTCTAAACCTGGCTCAATAAAGTTGCGAAGCATTTCATTCAGACGACCATCTGGAGTGATAAATTCAGGATGAGCTTTGAAAAATTCCACCAGACGATCTTGGTATTTGCTGAGGCGAAGGAAGTATGATTCTTCAGAAACCCATTCCACTTCGTGACCTGATGGAGCAATACCGCCAGTTACATTTCCAGCTTCATCACGGAATACTTCTGCGAGCTGGCTTTCTGTAAAGAATTCCTCATCTGAAACTGAATACCAACCAGAGTATTCACCCAAATAGATGTCATCTTGAGCCAGCAAGCGTTCAAAGACTTGTGCGACAACTTTTTCATGGTAGTCATCAGTTGTACGGATAAATTTATCGTATGAGATATCTAGTAATTGCCAGAGTTCTTTGACTCCAACTGCCATCCCATCAACATAGGCTTGAGGTGTAATGCCAGCTTCTTCTGCTTTCTGCTGGATTTTCTGACCGTGCTCATCAAGACCTGTCAGATAAAAGACATCGTAACCCATCAGGCGTTTGTAACGGGCTAGGACATCACAGGCGATGGTTGTGTAGGCAGAACCAATATGAAGTTTACCAGATGGATAGTAAATCGGTGTTGTAATATAAAAATTCTTTTCAGACATAATTTTTCCTTTCCAGGCAAATGAAACCTGTTTTTCTAACACTTCATTATATCACATTTTTAATGATTTTCGATAGGGAAATCTATACAAAAACAAGATAGACAAGTGTCCATCTTGTTAATCTTATTCATAGCGAAGAGCTTCAATCGGATCAAGTTTCGATGCCTTGTTGGCTGGCAAGACTCCAAAAATCATACCCACACTAGCCGAAACTGCAAGACTAAATAGGGCAACCGGGATTGACACTCCTACTTCTATACCCGCAATCAATCCTTGCAAGAGTATGCCAGCTATAGCGGTTAAGCCTGTAGCAATGGTTAAACCAATGACTCCACCAAGCAAGGTCAATATCATAGATTCAATCAAAAACTGAATTAAAATATTGGCACGCGTTGCACCCAAAGCCTTACGGAGACCAATCTCACGGGTACGCTCCGTCACCGAAACCAGCATGATGTTCATAACACCAGTCCCTCCAACAAAAAGTGAAATTCCTGCAATGGCACTAATAATCGTAGTTATAAAACCGAACAATTGTTGTACTTCTTGGAAGGCTGCAGTCGCATCTGACACCTGATACTCCCCTTGCTGAAGACCAGCAATCTCGGTCAATTTTCTAGCTAATTCTGGTCCCACAGTTGGTGTCAAACTGGTATCATTGACACGGAAGACAATATCAGAAATCTCATCCATATTGAAGTTGTTGGCAAGAGAAATATTAGTCGTAATTGGAAGTCCACCAATACCAAAAGTCTTGGCAGTCTTGGCCTCATCGCTGGTATAGACACCAATTACACGATAGCTAAAGCCACCAACATCTATAACCTGGTTAACAGCTTCTTGAGCAGATCCAAACAGGCTATTAGCAAGTTCTTGGTCTAGCAAAATGACACTGGCCACATCTTTATAATCCTGAGCTATGAAACTGCGGCCTGCAACAATTTCATTTTCAACCGCCTTCATGTAAGTAATATTTCCACCTGTCAAGCTAGCGCGCTCCACTTTTTTGTCTTTATAAGACAGGGTGGTATTGGTCGAGTTGGTTACATAGTAACTATCTACACCTTTAAGTTTAGCAGCCTCCTTGACCCAAGCTTCTTGTGGTTTTGGTGGTTCCACAGGAACTTCCTCTTCTTTCCCAGAAACTGTTAAAGCTGATTGCTTTTGGGTAAAAGAACCATCTTTGCTTTTGATAGGTGAGAAAAAGACATGGATATTCTTCTGTGACTTGGTCATATTTTTATTAACCTGACGAGACATGGAATCCCCCAGAGCCATAATCACAACAACTGATGAAACACCAATGATAATCCCAATCATAGTGAGAAAAGAGCGCATTTTATGTGCCATGATAGATGAAAAGGCAAATTTCAGATTCTGCATCTTAGTTTTCCTCCTTTTCTAACTGAGCACTGTCAGACGAAATAACTCCATCCCGAATGACAATCTGGCGTTTAGCATAAGCGGCGATTTCAGGCTCATGCGTTACCATGATAATGGTTTTTCCTTCATTATTCAGTTCAACTAATAATTGCATGATTTGGTTACCTGTTTTGGTATCCAAGGCTCCTGTCGGTTCGTCCGCTAGGATAATAGAAGGATTGTTTACCAAGGCACGCGCGATAGCTACACGTTGCTTTTGACCACCAGATAATTCCGAAGGCAAATGATGACTACGTTCTGTCAATTCAACCTTGTCTAAATACTCCTCAGCTAACTTGCGCCGTTTTGAAGCCGAAACTCCTGCGTAAATCAAGGGCAATTCTACGTTTTGCAGAGCATTAAGTTTGGATAGAAGAAAGAACTGCTGAAAGACAAAACCGATTTGTTGATTGCGAACCTTGGCTAGTTGTTTTTCACCCAATCCAGCTACTTCTTGACCTTCAAGATAATATTCTCCACTGGTTGGTGTATCCAACATGCCGATCGTATTCATCAGAGTGGACTTACCAGAACCAGATGGTCCCATGATGGCAACAAATTCACCCTCATTCACTTCTAGGTTGATATTTTTGAGAACCTGCAGTTCTTGGTCACCATTACGGTAACTCCTGCAGATATTTTTTAGACTAATTAGTTGCTTCATCAGCCTTCACCTCTTTTCCTTCCTCTAGAGAAGACGTTGGGTTACTGATGACCTTGACTCCATTTGTCAGACCTGAAGTGATTTCTTGGTTGTCTGCATCAGCATTGCCCAAACCAACTTCCACTTTCTTGGCCTTTTTCTGCTCGTCAAGCACCCAGACATAGTTCTTATCATTTTCAGTCACAATACTTGTTAGAGGAACCAAAATGGCTTTACTCTTATTCTTGACCTCAACACTTACAGAAAATCCTTGTTTCAAGTCACCGATTTCACTTGTAACATCGATGGTATATGGATATTTAGAACCAGAATTACCAGCTGCTGCGGCAGTAGCTGCACTTGCCGCTTCACCATTGTTTTTAGGGTAGTCAGAAATGTAGCTAATCTTACCAGTCCAGCTCTTATCTTGGTAAACTTTAGAAGTAAAGGTTACTTCTTGTCCTACAGAGAGGTTGGCAAGGTTATATTCAGATAGTTCCCCCTTAACTTGCAAATTTTCATTGCTTACGACATGAACTACCACCTGGCTAGCTCCAGTTGGAGATTTAGAAACATTGTGGTTGACTTCAACCACAGTTCCCTCCAGGGTACTGAGAACCGTCATGGCATCCAACTGACTTTGAGCCTTACTTAATTGCGCTTCTGCATCTGCACGAGCATCACGGGCATCACCTAGTTGTGCATCAATAGATGAAACTGCATTTCCTGAGACTGGAGCTGGAGTTTGCCCTGCAGCTCCTTCGCCTCCTGCTGGTGCTGGTAACTGTGGAGCCGGAGCTGAAGCGGCTTCATTTCGTGCTTGATTGAGTTCATTGATATGACGATCTGCCTTAGCTACTGCTCGGCTAGCTGAATCATAGGCCGCCTGGGCTTCTGAACTACTGTACTTGACTAAAGCCTGTCCTTCGCTGACCTTATCACCCACAGAAACAAGGATTTCATCTAAATCTCCCTTACTAGCATCAAAATAAACATATTGTTCATTTTTTGCTGTTACTGTCCCTGACAATAAAACAGAGGACGCCACGCTTCCTTCCTTGGCAACAACAAGATGAGTAGGCTCATCTTTTACAGCGGTCTGAGATGGTTGTCTAAAGAGCAAAATCCCCCCAGCACCTAATACAACTACACTTGCAGCACCGATTGCTGCATACAATTGCCACTTTTTAGCTTTACGATTCTTCTTCATAATGAAACTCCTTTTTGATTTAAAGTCCTTAACAATATTATATAAAAATTAGCAAATATAAACAATAACAGTTCAGAACGAAATAATGACATTTCGGGATTTGATTATTGTTCGGAATCTATTTTTTACTACCATTGTACTAGTTATATAATACACTTTATTTTTCCTTTTTGCAAGCCTTTTCTTTAATTTTTTTGAACGTAGCAGATTTTTGCAATCAAATCAAAAAAAAGATAGAATATGACTATCAAAAAATGACACTCTACTATTTAAAAGAGTATAAAGGAGTTTTCAATGAGAGAATATGATATCATTGCTATCGGTGGTGGTAGCGGAGGAATTGCTACCATGAACCGTGCTGGTGAACACGGAGCTAAAGCGGCCGTTATTGAGGAAAAGAAATTAGGTGGAACCTGTGTCAACGTCGGTTGTGTTCCTAAAAAAATCATGTGGTACGGGGCGCAAATCGCTGAGACTTTCCATCAATTTGGAGAAGACTACGGCTTTAAGACTACTGATCTTAACTTTGACTTTGCTACCCTACGTCGCAATCGTGAAGCCTACATTGATCGCGCTCGTTCTTCTTATGATGGCAGTTTTAAACGCAACGGTGTAGACTTGATTGAAGGTCATGCTGAATTTGTAGATTCTCATACTGTCAGCGTAAATGGTGAACTGATTCGTGCTAAGCATATTGTGATTGCTACTGGTGCCCATCCAAGTATTCCTAATATTCCTGGTGCTGAGCTAGGTGGCTCTTCTGATGATGTATTTGCCTGGGAAGAACTTCCAGAGTCAGTTGCTATTCTAGGCGCTGGTTATATCGCCGTTGAATTGGCTGGCGTACTCCACACCTTTGGTGTCAAGACAGATCTCTTTGTTCGTCGCGACCGTCCTTTACGTGGTTTTGATTCTTACATCGTTGAAGGTTTGGTAAAGGAAATGGAAAGAACAAACTTGCCACTTCATACTCACAAAGTCCCTGCCAAATTAGAAAAAACTGCTGAGGGAATTACCATTCATTTCGAAGATGGTACTAGTCACACAGCTAGCCAAGTTATCTGGGCTACAGGTCGCCGTCCAAACGTTAAGGGCTTGCAACTTGAAAAAGCTGGAGTAACTCTGAATGAACGTGGCTTTATCCAAGTGGATAAATACCAAAATACTGTTGTTGAAGGAATCTACGCTCTAGGTGATGTAACAGGTGAAAAAGAACTAACTCCAGTTGCTATCAAAGCTGGACGTACTTTGTCTGAACGTCTCTTTAACGGAAAAACAACTGCAAAAATGGACTACTCAACTATTCCAACTGTTGTCTTTTCACACCCTGCTATCGGAACTGTTGGCTTGACAGAAGAGCAAGCTATTAAAGAATACGGTCAAGACCAAATCAAGGTTTACAAATCAAGCTTTACGTCTATGTACTCTGCTTGCACTTGCAACCGTCAAGAAACTCGTTTCAAATTGATCACAGCTGGTTCAGAAGAAAAAGTTGTCGGACTTCATGGAATTGGATACGGTGTTGATGAAATGATTCAAGGATTTGCTGTTGCTATCAAAATGGGAGCAACCAAAGCAGACTTTGATGCAACTGTGGCGATTCACCCAACTGCATCCGAAGAATTTGTAACTATGCGTTAATCGAAGCAAAAGAAGCTGATACAAATGTGTCTGCTTCTTTTTTGATGATTTACAATCGATGAAAACAACTTACCCAGTAAGCAAAATCGGCCGTTACAGTTTTTGTTACCTTGAATTTATAAATAGGTTGACAATAATTACTCTACGAGTATAATAGTTACTATACATCAGAAAAGAGGTTAACTATTTTGAAAAAAGCTCACGTTTATGCCATCCCTGCTATTGGTGCTGCTCTCATTGCTGTTTTAGCACAAATCAGTATTCCAATTGGACCTGTCCCCTTCACTCTGCAAAACTTTGCAATCGGCTTGATTGCTACTGTCTTTAGACCGAGGGAGGCTGTACTTTCTGTTGGACTCTATCTTCTTCTAGGTGCTATCGGTCTTCCTGTCTTTGCAGGAGGTGGAGCTGGTTTTCAGGCTTTAGTTGGTCCTACTGCAGGCTATCTTTGGTTTTATCTTGTTTATTCTGGACTTACCTCTTCTCTAACTAACAGTGATAGTGGTTTTGTCAGAATTTTTCTAGCAAATCTCTTGGGAGATACACTTGTTTTTGTCGGTGGGATCCTCAGCTTGCATTTCCTAGCTGGAATGGCATTTGAAAAAGCTCTTATTGTGGGGGTCATTCCCTTTATCATTCCAGACCTTGGTAAACTTCTTGCTATTAGTCTTATTAGTCATCCACTACTTCAACGCCTTAAAAATCAGGCTTACTTTACCAACTAAAAAAAGGATATCGAGTTGTCATAACTCAATATCCTTTTCTTTCATTTTGAAAACTTAGTTGCCTTTAAAGGCATCCACCATGGTTTGAAATTCTTCATTAGAGAGGGTAATTCCCTTGCCCATTTTAGTATGATCTGGACTCCAAGCACGAATATCAAACTTTGCAGGGGCACCATTAAAGCTCACACGGTTGATTTCCTTGGTCCAACCTTTTTCGTTTTCAGAAAGAGTCAACAAGTGCTCTTCGATTTCAAATGTAAATTCTGCCATTTTCTTCTCCTTTTTTTAGCTTTCATTAGTTTATTCGTAAAATCTTGTAGATTTTACGAAAATTTTATATAATATTGATATAAAAGAAGGGAGGCCAATATGAGACATAAATTCCAGCAAGTTCTAGATAAAATACATGACTTTTTAAATGGACATGACCAACCTGACCAGACTGAAACCAACTCCCTAACTGCTACTATTGAAGAGGCTATCCAGAAACAAACTGCTGTTCACCTTATCTTGTCTGAGACAAGTTTTACAGGTGACATCATCAAATACGATCAGCAACGCCAGCAAATTATCGTGAAAAATTTTGCTAAAAATGTGACCCGTATTATCCGCATAAGCGATATTCAACGCCTGCGATTTGTCCCTTCAACTGTCCAAACAGCCCAAAAAAATAGATTTAAGAAAGAGTGAGATGTTGTTGCTTCATCCCACTCTTTTTTCTTAGCGAACTTGTTCAAAATGTAAATGAACCGCGATATGATCTCCATAACCACTTCTTTCCAAGTCACGTTGTAGACGATAGGAAATGTAGTGTTCTGCAATAGTAATGTAACCTGCACCCAGCAAACGATGTTCAACCATAGACTGAATCATGCTAATAGTCGCACGTTCTACCTTGGCCTCTTCCAAATCCAAAACCACTTTCTTAGTGACTTGTGCAAGGTTTTGACGTAAATCATCTGTCAATACATAGACAGTCTGGGCTGCTTTTAAGATAGCTTGGTAAATCTTATCTGGATTAAATTCAGCAATTTCTCCATCACGTTTGATTACTTGCATAGGTATCTCCTTTATTCTTTGTTTTCTTTAATTTCTGCCAGCATTTTTTCTTCTTCTGCTGTCAGTTGATAATGTTCAAGCAAATCCGGTCTGCGTTCATAGGTTTTCTTCAAACTCTCATACAATCGCCACTGACGAATCTTTTCATGGTGACCACTCATCAATACATCTGGTACAACCATACCTCGATAATCATAGGGACGTGTGTACTGAGGATATTCAAGAAGGCCAGAAGAAAAACTATCATCTTGGTGGCTGGACTCCTTGCCAATCACTTCTGGAATCAGGCGAACCGTCGCATCAATCATGGTCATGGCCGCCAATTCTCCACCAGTTAAGACATAGTCACCCAGGGAAATCTCATCTGTCACCAAGGTCTTAATACGCTCATCATAACCCTCATAGTGCCCACAGATAAAGATTAACTCTTCCTCTTGAGCCAAATCCTCAGCATAAGCCTGATTAAACTGCTTTCCAGCAGGATCGAGGAGAATGACGCGCGGATTTTTCTTTTCAATAGCATCAAAGGCATCGAAAATGGGTTGGGCTCGGAGCAACATCCCCTGACCTCCTCCGTAGGGCTCATCGTCGACATGGCGGGCCTTTTCAGCATATTCTCGAAAATTATGATACTGGATATCCAAGAGCCCTTTTTCTCGAGCCTTTCCAACAATTGAGTGCTCCAGTGGAGAAAACATCTCTGGAAAGAGGGTTAAAATATCAATCTTCATCGTCTAACCCTTCTAAGATTTCCACATCGACGCGGTTATTAGGAATATCAACATTGAGAACCACTGGTGGGATATAAGGTAATAATAAATCACGCTTTCCTTTCCGCTTGACCACCCAGACATCGTTGGCACCTGGTTGCAGGATTTCCTTGATGGTTCCAATCAGGTTCTCTCCCTCATAGACTTCCAAACCGATAATCTCATGATAATAAAATTCACCATCGTCTAGGTCATTCAAATCTTCCTCAGCGACCTTGAGACTGTACCCCTTGTACTTTTCGATAGCGTTGATATGGTACATATCTTTGAATTTAATAATGTCAAAGTTCTTCTGTTTACGGTGGCTAGCGATGGTCACTGTTTGAACAAACTGATCTTTTTCATCAAACAAAGCCAGCTCAGCCCCTTTTTTAAACCGTTCTTCTGCAAAATCCGTCACAGACAAGACTCGCATCTCACCCTGCAATCCCTGCGTATTGACGATTTTCCCAACATTAAAGTAGTTCATCTTGTCTCCTGTACTCTATTTCTATCCATCTTATTCGGACAATTCTCGAATAATAGTCACAATTTTTTCTGATTCTGACCATTGTAAATAATGGTGATTCCCTCCTAAAATGAGTTTAGTATTGGAAGTCCAATATTCTGATTCTCTGTACTCTTTTTCTCTATAAGGCTGACAAAAAATAAATACAGGGATATAAGATTCTATAGATACATTCTCAAAATCTTCCTCAGTAATCTCTCCAGATATCTGAAATCCTGTATCTTGATTTTCCAACTCTGAACCTTTTTCTTGCATTATTTCCCAGATTTCTTTATTAATCTCAGGGCTAAATGTTGCTTGAGTTAAGTTCTTAAAATAAAGTTCAGGACCAAATTCTTCAATCAGTCTCATTTGCTCTTCCATTTCTGGATAAGGATTTTCTGAAAAATCAGCAAACATTACTTTTTTAGTTGTCGGTTCAAGCGCTACTAAAGCCTGACACTTAATTGGTTTGTTGAGCAATTCACAAGCTAAAATTCCACTCAAACTATGTACACAAAGTATATATTCAGAAATCCCTAATTCTTCAAGTACTTCATAAACCGCATCTGCAAGATTATCTAGATTTTTTCCAGTTTGGTCATGAATCGGACTCCTACCTGTGTTCGGAAAATCAATTGTCAAATAACCAATTGTAGGAGGAAGTTTTTCAAGTATAAGTGAAAAATTTTCATAACTTGGTAGCAAACCTGCGCCACTTAAACAAACTAGCATTTTCTTTTGTTTTTGATAAGTAACAGAGAGACTACCAATTTCTGTAGATACTTCAAACCTCTTCATAAAGAAATCCACTCGTTCTATATAATGAATTATTAAAAATCCTTATCCTTTATTTTATCACGTTCCAAAGATTTTCTCAAGTTGGAGAAAGAGGACATCAGCTCTTGTCCCCTTCAAAAATCCTTCCAAATCACGTTCATGCTGATATTTGATAGCCGCCTTTTTGTCTTTTTCAAAAATAGTCTTGGTTAGATCTATGTCGTTGATGACCGCAATTGCGACAGTGTAGTGAATGATATCAGCCAGTTCTTTTGCTAGTTCATCGTTAGAATCTTGAACCCCATCTTTTCGACCAGAGCGACCATTCAAAACTTCATCTACTTCTCCGACTTCCTCCACTAGCTTGATAAAAAGACCTTACTCAGTCCGAGACTGCTGGTAATGTTCGAGTAACTAGTCTTGTAATTGTTTAAACGTTAAATCCTTCATATCCTGCTCCTTGCAAAAAAAGCGAGACATTCGTCCCGCTCTTCTTATTTTTCGTCAATAACGATTCTTACTTTTTTATCTTCAGTTGGGACAGAGTAGACAATCGTTCTTATCGCAGAAATAGTGCGACCCTTACGACCGATTACACGACCCACATCGCTTTGATCAAGATCCAAATGATATTCCAAAAATTCTGGTGTATCTTCAATCTTGATAGTTAAGGCATCTGGTTGTGAAATCAAGGGTTTCACAATCGCAATAATGAGATTTTCAATCGTATCCATCTGTCAACCTACTTTAAACTTATTTTGAGAATTTAGAATCGTGGAATTTCTTCAATACGCCTTCTTTTGAAAGGATGTTACGTACTGTATCTGAAGGTTGAGCTCCATCAGCCAACCATGCAAGAACGCGGTCTTCTTTCAAAGTTACTTGGTTTTCAGCAACAAGTGGGTTGTAAGTTCCAACTGTTTCGATGAAACGTCCGTCACGTGGTGAACGTGAATCTGCTACGTTGATACGATAGAAAGGTTTTTTCTTAGAACCCATACGAGTCAAACGGATTTTAACTGCCATTTTTAAAGTCTCTTTTCTTATTTTTTATTTCGGTGAAATAGCTGAGCTATTTAGCACATGTTCTATTATATCAGATTTCTGACAGGTGTCAAGAAAAAAACTTGACAGACTATAAAATTCTTAAACTATTTAGAAATTTGTTAGAATAGGAAATAAATGTTTGAAAGAGGCTATCCGTGAATACTATTTTATACTCAATGAAAATCAAAGAGCAAACTAGGAAGCTAGCCGCAGGCTGTACTTGAGTACGGCAAGGTAAAGCTGACATAGTTTGAATTTGATTTTCGAAGAGTATTAGAAACATTTTATAAAGACCATCAACTCAAACTCTTCATATCGTCTGAACGAGATTTGGATACTTGGCTCCTAAATCCTAAACCCGTTCCCAAACGAAATATCAAGGATTTTAAGAATGATATCTACTAATTAATTTATAAAATATAAATTAATAGATTCTAAATAGGGGAATAATTTAGTTCTGTAAAAATTAACTTCTACACCTATAACGCTTATTCTGACAGACTTTATAACAGTCTAAGAAAAAAGTAGAGATTCATAGAGTATCTAGATTTTCCAAATAATTGCCACCTTGGCACATAAATTCTTGCTTTCCAGATTTAAATGTGATATATTTATAACATAAAATTTAAGTGTTATATATTTATAACATAAAAAAGGAGTCTATCATGAAAAAAAGTCAAAAAATGCGTGGCCTCATTGCAGTGATTGCCGTAGCTCTCTTTATTGATTTTATTGTTTTATTTGGTTCTAATCTTAGTTGGGGACCCAAGTTAGTTATTACTGGTATTTCAGTCTCAGGTCAAATTATAGCTATTTGGAGCTGGCTACATATGAAACCACGGCCTTATAAGATTCAGAAAGGTAAGGGGAAGATTATTTTTGACTTGTCTGCTAAGCTTTACACGATACTTATTTTTGCAGCAAGCATTTTTTATACAGTAGGGATTTGGGTTGCGACCCCAAGCGTAAGTTCTGGTATTAAAGAATGGATTATGGGAATTGGCCTCGTTATTGAATTGATTTTATTTGGTTTTTTCTGTTTGAAAAATGTCAAGGAAACTCCGGACGAACGCTTTTATGCTAATTTAGCCAAGGCAGCTAGCTTGATGTTTGTTTTTATACTAGGCGCACTGATGATTCTAGCAGTTATCATTGGGTATATGGGGGCTCTCACTCTTTACATGGGCCAAATATTTATTAGCATAGCTGCCTTGATTAGCATCTTTGCGGTTGTCTATTTTATCTTGGAACGTAGAGGATAAGCATGGCCAAAGAAAGCAAGATTATTACTAATCTCAAATCTGTTCGTGAGTCCACAGGCATGACCCAGCAGGAGTTAGCCGACCTCATCGGCATTCGACGCGAGACAATTCTGCACTTGGAAAATAACCGTTACAATCCTTCGCTGGAAATGGCTCTTAAAATTGCTCAAGTTTTTAATCTGAAAGTAGAAGACCTCTTTGAACTCAGACAGAAAGAGGAAGCATAATTCTTTTCGAGACCTAGTATTAAGTTCATTGATTAATTAAAAATTGAAGCCAAAAGAAAAAATCCTTTGAAAATGTGCCCTTTTAAAATATAGCAATTCTTTCGAATTAACCTTTACTAATTGTGATGCTTTACGAGCTTTCTTAAGATCTGGTTGGAAAAACTATGATTTGAATAACCTTCAGTAAATGCTTAAAATCAATGTTTTCCAACTTTTTCAGAAAACAGAATTTCATCTAATTTGAATAAATTTCAGTTGAATGGTGTGAATTTCACCCCAAAAAATCAAAAAAATGAGCTAGAATGTACCGAAAAGTTCACACCACTATTTAGATGATTTTTTATTTTGCCTGTTTTTACCTATGGTCTTACCCACGACAAAAATTATAGAGCCAAAAAACCCTAGTCACACATTTGAACTAGGTTTTTACGTTGCTTTGATTAACAAGATTACCAAATCTTTCAGAATTACATTTTCTATTTTATAGAAAAATATTAATAATAAATTATGTAAATTCAATCTAATTTCTATAAGTTTGCTCCCATTTTTTCATTTCTTCAACGATACTTCTTAGAGCAATACCTTTTTTTGTCATTTTATATTCAACCTGTGGAGGCGATGTCGGTAAAACTTTTCTTGATAAAATACCTTCTTGCTCGAAATCATGTAACCGTTGAGCTAATATTCTAGGATTAATACCTTCTACACTACGCAAAAGACTACCATAATGTATATTACCATTAATAATTTCAGATAAAATCTCAAGAGTAAATTTACCCTTTAGTAAATTCAAGACCCTTCTTGCTGGACAAATTGATTTTTTCAAAGGTTGCATCTTGCAAGTCTCCATTCATTTCCTCCTTTTTTGATAGTTACTATACTTTTTTTCCCTTCTTGTTTTATAAATAATTACATGATAAATTAATTATATCACTTGAAGGGAGAAATTACTATGGACATTATAACTAAGTTTGACCGTATTGAAGATATTCTCGGCAGTCCTGATGGAAGATACTTTGGTAATGGATATACACAAGTAAAATATTTTCAGAAAGTTAAACATATTACTTTTGAAGGAATTGAGTCAGTATTTGAAATCAACTATCCGAAGAGTTGGTCAACTAAGAAAAATATTGAGTCAATAAAACCACATTTTAGCTCTTTAGATTCTATTGTACTTGCTGTGAAACTAGTCAGCGATTTTCTTAGAGAAGAATTAGTCATAGAAGAGGACACAATCAATAATGCTCTAATTTCTAGTTTCTCGGTAAAAGCAGGAAAATCTCTTGTAGAAGATTTGAAAAATGTTACAGCAAAATTGAGCTTATCATCAGATGATAAGCTATCCTTCAAGGGAAGGATAGCTTCGTTTTCGGTTGAATTAGTTGTCGATTTATTTGATGACTCAAAACAACTTAAAATAAATTCTGGAGAAGATTACTATTTTTCAAACTTTAAAACAGTTGATACCAAACTAACTGATATTTCGGTGAAAACAGAATTAAATTCTATTTCAGCTACTACTTCTTTTTCCTATTCAGATAAATTTAGTGGTATTGAATCAGCACATCTCCTGAAAAAGAGATTACCATCTATCTTAGACCATATAATTGTAACAGCTGAACTTACGGAAGTGTTACATTCATATTTGGACAGAACCCCTAGAGAATTTTCGAAAACATTGATAATGCGTAAAATTAAAATCCTACGCAACCTTTCAAACGATTCACAGTTAAGTGAAGGCAACATTAAAGTTCAAGTTCTAAAAACTAAAATAGTACCTTTAAAAGGAAAGAATGTTCGAGTTAGTGATATGATTTCAAAACTTGGAGAGTCAACATTGATATATTCCGTGGCTCAAGAGCTATAAGATAAATAGAAAGAGGACTAATATGAAAATAGCAATTTCAGGAACTTATTCGACAGGAAAAACGACAACAACTTTAGCACTAGCTTTTTATACTGGTTTACCACGTACACACGCAAAAACTATGAGAGAGATTCTTCCCATAGCTTTACCCGGAAAAAGATTAGAAGACGCCACTGGTCCTGAGCTGGTTCAATTAGGAATTCGTCGTCTAATGGAGCGAGCAGTTAGGGAGTCTCATCTTGACTCTTTTGTTTCTGATGGCTCCTCTTTACATGAATGGGTATACGGTATGGTGAGAACCGAATTAGGAATGAATCCCAACCAAGAGACAGATAAAGGAAATATTATTTTAACTGATGACCTCAAATATCTTAGAGAAGTTATGAAAAATTTTGGGTCTGTTGCAAAAGACTATGCTAAAGAAACTTATGAATCATTTGTACATTTGCCTATTGAATTTCCTTTAGCTCCAGATGGCCATCGTCCTGTGTCAGAATTATTTAGAAAACGCTCAAACGATTTGCTATTAATAACACTGGATGAATTAAAAATTCCTTACCATATCGTGGGCGGTACTATCGAGGAAAGACTCCAGAAGATTTCAGAAATTTATCAACTAAAACCTGTAATAAGTATTGAACAAGCAGTTTCTTTAGCAAAAAAGGAAGCGCAAAACTATAATATCGTTCAGGAGGGTAAATAATATGGATAAAGATTTGAGAAATATCCTCTTTTCCAAGTTTGAGACATCCCAACTATCTTTAAGAAATCGGATTGTAATGAATCCAGTTCCAACAGGATTTGTAGAAAGTGGTGTTCCCAAACCAGAAATTGCCGAGTTCTATAAGCGAAGAGCAAAAAATGTAGGGCTATTTATTATAGGCGCTATAAATATTGAGCATGAAACTGCTACTAACAATGAAAATATACCAAATATTTCAACCAGTCGTGATATTGAGGTATGGAAACAAGTAACCAAGGCAATTCACCAAGAAAAAAGTAAGGCTATTGCTGAGCTTTGGCATAGTGGGAGTTCAAGAGCATTTTCAAAAACTGATTTATCTCTTAAGGTCTCTACTCCATCTGGATACATTGGAAAAAAGAAAGTGGGGTCACCTTTATCAGTTGAAGAAATTAACCTTATTGTCCAAAAATTTGCTGAAGCCGCCAGAAAAGCTCAAATATCTGGTTTTGATGGAGTTGATATTCATGCTGCACACGGTAGTTTAATTCATGATTTTTTAACAGCAGAGACCAACCAGAGAACTGATGAGTTTGGTTTTAAAAATAGAACTTACTTTGCAGAAAGAGTTATTAAGGAATGTAGAAAAGTTGTTGGGGACAATTTTCCGATTTTCATTCGCCTATCAAATTTTAAAAGTTATGATCCTACTGCAAAATTAGCAAAAACTTTAGAGGAATTAAAACAAATCATAATACCAATTTCAAATGCAGGTGTTGATATCTTTGACTGCTCTGAAATAAACTATACAGATTCTGCTGTCACTGGAAAATCAGGCAATTTATCATACTGGGTGAAAAAAATTGCAAATAAGCCTACAATAACAACTGGAGGCATAGGTTCACCTGAAATTCTATACAAAGATATTCCAACACTTATTACAGAAATAACATCACAACCTAAAATGTCATATCTTCATTTACAAAGGAAAAAGGCACAAATTTTTTACTCGAATAATTTAGTTTCTGATTTTAAAGAAGGAGGGTTTGATTTACTTGCTTTTGGTCGTCCTCTATTGATAAATGAAAATTGGTTTGATGAAATAACGGAGGAAGATTGATGAAAAAAACAAATACAAAAGCGCCAGCTTATCTACTTTTTATTCTTTCACTAGGATACATTATGGCGGTCCTAGATACAACCGGAGTGGTTCTTGCTGTTCCCCATATTGAAACAGCTATGAGAGTCTCATTAGAGCAATCCATTTGGATTATTAACGCCTATACACTAGCTTTAGGGTCTTTACTCCTACTTTCAGGAAATCTAACAACAAAATATGGTGCTAAACGAATTTTATTAATTGGAATGACAATTTTTACACTATCCTCGTTTGGGTGCTCTTTTTCACCAAATATTGAAACATTAATTATACTTAGATTCATTCAAGGTTTCGGTGCTTCTTTGTTTATGCCAAGTTCATTAGCACTTTTATTCATTTCATACCCCGATTCTACTAAAAGAGCACGTATGTTAGGAATCTGGACAGCAATTATTTCTGTTGCAACCGGTACTGGTTCTTTTATTGGTGGACTAATAATTAACTACTTCGGATGGAGGGGTATTTTCTTGGTCAATATTCCATTTGGAATTTTGACAGTAATTTCAATATTACTTCTCGTGAAAAATAATATTGCCAATCTAAAGACCAGAATTGACATCTTTAGTAATATATTTCTGGTTACAACTATCGGAAGTCTAGTTATTTACCTTGTTGGAGGGAATCAATATGGTTATAGTAACTCAAATCTTTTATTGTTTCTTCTCCTATTTATATTATTTGCTATTGGTTTAGTAGTCCACGATAAAAAAAGTAAAGCACCTATTGTTCCCCACCAACTATTAAAAAATGCTAAGTTTATTGTCTCTAATCTATTAGGTTTAGTAGTTAACATTTCACTATATGGCATTGTTTTGGTGCTAGGACTCTATTTTCAAACTTATTTAAACCTTTCCTCAATGGTTTCTGGACTCCTCATTCTACCAGGAATGATTGTCTTAATTATTGGTAATTTATTTTACGCACGTGCTGTAAAACGATTTTCCGTGGGAAGCCTCGCTACTGTCTCAATTATTTTTGCCATTGTAGGAGCAGCAGGAATTTTTGGAATTGGAGTTCTTTTTCATGAAATTCAACTATACATCCTAATTCCTTTATTTTCTTTAATGAGTCTAGGTATCGGAGTGTTAACTCCAGCAACTACAACCATTCTTATGGAAGCTGCTGGTCAAGAATTATCTGGAATTGCTGGTGCAACTCTAAACGCTAACAAACAGATTGGTGGACTTTTTGGTACAACAATTATGGGGATTGTAACTACTAATTTATCCCATGATTGGAATATAGTCATCGTTATCGCATTTTTGGTTAACGTGATAATGTATATTGCTACTTGGTTAATTGCTAGTCGTTACCTTTATGGAAAAGAATAAAACTAAACAGAACGCAATCAATTTAAAAGTTGATTGCGTTTTATATTATTTCTCAGCACAATTACTCCAATCATCATAATTTGCTTAATAAATAACTCAATTACTTTTGTCGCAAAGATTGTAAAATACCAACTACCTCATAACCTTGATGAAACTGTGAAAAATGCATAAGCGTTAGTTCATATGATAAATTAGATAACACTCGTCGTGTTCCTTGGCTATCCTCAATATTGATTAAACTTCCCAAAAGAAGACCGTCATCATAATGAACTAGGCTACTATCAATTGCAATATCTCTTTTGAGTAGCTCTTCACTCATATCCTGAACCTCGCTAGCAATCGTTTCACTAGTCAAATCTTTTAAATCTTTTACTAACTGATAAGTAGTATAGATTGTATTTGATATATAATTAATGGCTTTTATTATACTTCCTGCGAAACTAAAATCCTAGTTCACGATTGATAATTCCAGCAATCAAATTCATTCGTAATCCAAAGCGTTTACGTCGATTTCGATAGCTTGTTGAAAACATTTTAAACGTTTTTACTTTGGCAAAAATATTCTCAACCTTGATTCTCTCTTTAGATAGCACATGATTATAGGATTTATCTTTAAGAGTTAGTGGCTTAAGTTTACTTGATTTCCTCGGAGTTTGCGTTTGTGAATACATCTTCATGATCCCTTGATAACCACTGTCTGCTAAGATTTTACCAGCTTGTCCGATGTTTCTGCGACTCATTTTGAACAACTTCATATCGTGGCAATAGTTCACTGCAATATCCAAAGAAACAATTCTCCCTTGGCTTGTGACAATCGCCTGAGCCTTCATAGCATGACATTTCTTTTTACCAGAATAATTGGCTAGTTGATTTTTTTAGGACGATTGATTTTTACCTCTGTTGCATCCACAATCACCGTATCCTCAGCACTAAGATGAGTTTTTGAAATCGTAAAACCATTTTGAATAAGAGTTGCTTCAACCCATTGACTCTGACGGATTAAGTTGCTTTCGTGAATACCAAAATCAGCCGCAATTTGTTCATAAGTGCGGTATTCTCGCATATATTGAAGAGTAGCCATGAGGAGGTCATCTAGGCTTAACTTAGGGGTTCGTCCACCTTTCGCGTGTTTACGTTGATAAGCTGTTTTTAACACAGCTAACATCTCTTCAAAAGTAGTGCGCTGAACACCAACAAGGCGCTTAAATCGTGCATCACTTAATACTTTACTTGATTCATAATTCATAGTTTTATTGTATCATATTTTTGTTTCGCAGGAAGTCTATTACTAATACCAACCTAAGGAAATAAAAAACAATTTCCCAAATTCCTGTTGAACTAACTGATTTACTTCAGTCATGGGAAAAGCAACAAAAAAGAGAACTAGCAAAATTTGGAATTATCCAATCTGATGAACAGTATGTCTTTACTTATATCGATATGAAGAGCAATGTTAACGGTCCACTACACTCTGACTACCTCACGTCATCCAGAACTAACACACGCTACACCTCATAAATTACGTCATACGGGTGCAACTCTTGCCAAACAATTTGGCACATCACTAGAGGACATTTCAGAAGCTCTAACACATAGCGATACAGGTACAACTCAGATTTATGTCAACACTTCTAATGTAGTTCCTATGGCCGTTGGTGAATTTGCCTACCGTAACCTTAAAAAGTAATGGTGTGAATTTTGCTAAAAAAACATCAAAAAACACCCCATGGTGTGAACCATGAAGTGTTGATAAATGCTGTATTGTAGCCGTTTCTTAACGTTTAGAGAACTGGCTAGCTTTACGAGCTTTCTTAAGACCTGGTTTCCTAAATACTTCGAGTACACTTATGGTATTGATACCTCTAAACAAGCGACTTTCTGGTTGGCTTCCTCTTAAACTGCCTTGTTACTAATATTTGAAATCCCCTTCTTTTTAGGGTACAATGGTAGAAATGAATTTTTGAGAGGATCAGAATGAAAAAACTAGCAACCCTTCTTTTACTATCCACTGTAGCCCTAGCTGGATGTAGCAACATCCAACGTAGTTTGCGTGGTGATGACTATGTAGATTCTAGCTTGGCTGCTGAAGAGAGCTCCAAAGCAGCTGCCCAATCTGCTAAGGAGTTAAACGATGCTTTAACAAACGAAAACGCCAATTTCCCACAACTATCTAAAGAAGTTGCTGAAGACGAGGCTGAAGTGATTCTACACACAAGTCAAGGCAATATCCGTATCAAACTCTTCCCTAAACTCGCTCCTCTAGCGGTTGAAAACTTCCTCACTCATGCCAAAGAAGGATACTATAACGGAATTACCTTCCACCGTGTCATCGATGGCTTTATGGTCCAAACTGGAGATCCAAAAGGGGACGGTACAGGTGGTCAGTCCATCTGGCATGACAAGGATAAGACTAAAGACAAGGGAACTGGTTTCAAAAACGAGATCACTCCTTATCTCTATAACATCCGTGGTGCTCTTTCTATGGCTAATACTGGTCAACCAAACACCAATGGTAGCCAGTTCTTCATCAACCAAAACTCTACAGATACCTCTGCTAAACTCCCTACAAGCAAGTATCCAAAGAAAATCATCGAAGCCTATAAAGAAGGGGGAAATCCTAGTCTAGATGGTAAGCACCCAGTCTTTGGTCAAGTCATTGATGGTATGGATGTTGTAGATAAGATTGCTAAAGCCGAAAAAGATGAGAAAGACAAGCCAACTACTGCTATCACAATCGACAGCATCGAAGTGGTGAAAGACTACGATTTTAAACTCAATGAAAATCAAAGAGCAAACTAGGAAACTAGCCGCAGGCTGTACTTGAGTACGGCAAGGCGACGTTGACGAGGTTTGAATTTGATTTTCGAAGAGTATTAAATCTTAAAAACCAAAAAATACAGTACCCACATTCGGTACTGTATTTCTTTTATCCTCATTTTTAAGTTAGATTATTAAAATCCCAGATTTGGTCCATCCAGCCTTCATAGAAGTCTGGTTCGTGACAGACCATAAGAATAGATCCCTTGTATTCTTTAAGAGCACGTTTGAGTTCATCCTTGGCATCCACATCCAAATGGTTGGTCGGCTCGTCCAGCACTAAAACGTTGTTTTCACGATTCATCAAGAGACAGAAACGAACCTTGGCTTGTTCCCCACCTGACAAGACCTGAATTTGGCTTTCGATATGCTTGGTTGTCAAACCACAACGGGCAAGGGCTGCACGAACTTCTGCTTGGTTGAGAGCTGGGAAGGCATCCCAGACAGCCTCTAGTGGTGTTTGACGATTGCCACCTTCTACTTCCTGCTCAAAGTATCCAAGTTCTAGGTAGTCACCGCGTTCCACTTCCCCAGCGATTGGTGGAATAATGCCCAAGAGACTCTTCAAGAGAGTTGTTTTCCCGATACCATTTGCCCCGATAATAGCAACTTTCTGATTACGTTCAAAGGTAAGGTTTAAGGGCTTTGTAAGTGGACGGTCATAACCAATCTGCAAATCCTTGGCTTGGAAGATAAAGCGCCCTGGTGTACGAGCTGATTTGAAATCAAAGGATGGTTTTGGTTTCTCACTTTGCAGCTCGATAATATCCATCTTATCCAATTTCTTCTGACGAGACATGGCCATGTTTCGTGTTGCAACACGCGCTTTGTTTCGAGCCACGAAGTCCTTGAGATCCGCAATTTCTTTTTGCTGACGTTCGTAAGCTGCCTCTAGCTGAGATTTCTTCATAGCATAGACTTCTTGGAACTGGTAGTAGTCACCAGAGTAACGCGTCAGCTGTTGATTTTCCACATGATAGACAATATTGATAACGTCATTTAGGAATGGAATATCGTGTGAAATAAGGACAAAAGCATTCTCATAGTTTTGGAGATAACGCTTGAGCCAGTCAATATGCTCAGCATCCAAGTAGTTGGTCGGCTCGTCCAACAGCAAGATATCGGGCTTTTCAAGGAGGAGTTTAGCCAAAAGCACCTTGGTTCTTTGCCCACCTGACAAAGAGGTTACATCTGTATCCATGCCAAAGTCCATAACACCAAGGGCACGCGCTACTTCGTCAATCTTAGCATCCAAGGTATAGAAATCACGACTCTCTAAACGATCTTGCAGTTCGCCAACTTCTTCCATGAGAGCATCAACATCCGCACCGTCTTCAGCCATTTCCATATAAAGGTCATTGATACGGGCTTCTGCTTTGAAAAGCTCATCAAAGGCTGTACGGAGAACATCACGCACCGACTGTCCTTCTTCCAAGACAGAATGTTGGTCTAAGTAACCAGCAGTCACATATTTAGACCACTCAACCTTTCCTTCATCTGGCAACATCTTACCAGTCACGATACTCATAAAGGTTGATTTTCCTTCACCATTAGCACCTACCAGACCGATATGTTCTCCTTTGAGAAGACGGAAGGACACATCTTCAAAAATTGCACGGTCACCAAAACCGTGACTCAAATTTTTAACTTCTAAAATACTCATTTTAATTCCTTATCTTGTTTTTATGTAGTTGTTTATAGAGGAACCAAGCCAGATAGCCACCCAAGGTATTGGTCCACAAATCATCAATCTCAAAGACGCGATTGAAATCAAAGAAAAGGTCCAAGACTAACTGCGTACACTCGATTCCAAGACTCACTAGAAAACTGAAAAGAAGAACTCTTTTTGTTTTCCTTAAGTTTGGAAGGAGATAAAGGAGTTGGAAAACAAGAGGAAAAAGCAAGAAGACATTGAGGATATTTTGTAAAAAAATCCAAAATAATTGTCCTACATCACTCACTTCGCCCAGTTTCCAAAGAGAATTGAAAGGAGTCAAAAGAAAAACCAGGCGTCCAAGATGCTGAATACCTGGAGTTTCCACCCCCACGGGAGATTGTTCTTGAGGAGTAAAGCAAAAATAGACAATGCAAATGCTATAGAAAATAACTCCCCAGACCAAAATATGATTATAAGTCTTCTTCATCATTAAGGATTGACTGCTGCGACTGCTTTCTGGCGGTCACGTTTCATTGTATTGGAACGCAATTGTCCACAAGCTGCATCAATATCTGTTCCGTGCTCTTGACGAACAACACAGTTAACCCCTTTTTTCTTAAGCGTATCATAGAAGGCCAGGACGCGCTCTTTGGGACTACGGCTATATTGGTCATGCTCACTAACTGGGTTATAAGGAATCAAGTTTACATAAGACAATTTCTTGATGTTCTTGAGCAATTCAGCCAATTCCAAGGCTTGTTCTACACCGTCATTGACTTCATTGAGCATGATATACTCAAAGGTCACACGACGATTAGTTGTCTCAATGTAGTACTCAATAGCCGCAAAGAGTTTTTCAATCGGAAAGGCACGGTTAATCTTCATGATGCTTGAGCGCAATTCATTGTTAGGTGCGTGAAGGGAAACGGCAAGATTAACCTGAACACCTTCATTAGCAAAATCACGAATTTTATGGGCCAAACCTGAGGTTGAAACCGTAATGTGACGAGCACCGATGGCCATTCCCTTGTCATCATTGATAGTACGAACGAAATTCAAGACATTGTTGTAGTTATCAAAGGGTTCACCAATCCCCATGACAACGATATGGCTGACGCGTTCGTCCTGACCACGCTCATCAAAGTATTTCTGAACCAGCATGATTTGCGCTACGATTTCACCGTTATTGAGGTCACGTTGTTTCTTAATCAAACCAGAAGCACAGAAGGTACAACCGATATTACAGCCGACCTGAGTGGTCACACAGACTGACAAACCATAGTGTTGACGCATGAGTACTGTCTCAATTAACATACCATCCGGCAATTCAAAAAGATATTTAACTGTCCCATCAGCAGACTCTTGAACGATACGTTGTTTCAAGGGATTGACCACAAACTGGTCATTAAGCTTAGCAATCAAATCCTTTGAAAGGTTAGTCATTTCTTCAAATGACTGGACACGTTTACGGTAAAGCCATTCCCAAATTTGGTCTGCACGGAATTTCTTTTCTCCCTGCTCCAAAACCCATTCCTGCATGGTTTGACGTGTTAAACTATAAATTGACGGTTTCATTTCTACTCCTTATTCTCTACTCACTTCTGACGAATGACAAAATGACGTTGCCCCTTGTCCTCTTTCTGAGAATGCTGGTCCTTCTGACGACGTCTATTTTTCTTATCTGCATTCGGTTTTCGTTTGGTTTGAGTCGATTTCTTTCCTTTTTTAGAAGGTGTTTCTTCTTCCTTCTTACGCATTTTCTTGTCAAATGATGCGCGCTTAGGTGCTTCATTTTCTAGGACAAAATAGGCACAACCATAACTACAATACTCTAAAAGATAGTCTTGTAAACGACTGATTTTTTCAAGTTTTTCTTCTGTTCGGTCATCCTTATAAAAACCTCGTAGGCGAAGCTGTTCGTTGCTCCAGTCTCCCACGATATAATCAAACTTGGTTAAGACTTCTGAAAAACGCTGATTAAAAGCCGTCACATCAAAGGCATCCTTGATATTTTCCACCAAGGAAAAAGCTATCCCTTCCGTTTCAACCTTGTCCCCGTGTAAATGGAACTCAGGACCAGGAAACTTGTTATAGTTGTATAATTCAGGTGCAATTTCTTTTCGCATAGATATCCTTTTTCCACGATTACTTAATACTTTATTCTACCATAATTTCTAGCACTTAGCACGTTTCTCATAAAAATGAAAAAAGTCTGACGATTTTGTCAGACCAAAATAATATAACCTTAAAAAGAGAAGAACAATTCTTCCCTCCATATATCATATCATTATTTAGCAGCTGCGTACAATTCATCTACTTTGTTCCAGTTGATCACTGAGAAGAAAGCTTTGATGTAGTCAGGACGTACGTTGCGGTATTTCACATAGTAAGCATGTTCCCAAACGTCCAAGCCCAAGATTGGTTTTTTGCCTTCTGAGATTGGTGTGTCTTGGTTTGCTGTTGAAGTCACTTCAAGTTTACCTTCTTTGTTGACAACCAACCATGCCCATCCTGAACCGAAACGGGTTGTTGCTGCTGCAGTGAATGCTGCTTGGAATTCTTCAAATGAACCAAATGTTTCATCGATTGCTGCTGCAAGTTCTGCTGATGGAGCTGTTTTCTCAGGAGTCATCAATTCCCAGAAAAGAGCGTGGTTCAAGTGTCCACCACCGTTGTTGATAAGTGCTTGACGGATATCAGCTGGGATAGATTCTACATCAGCAAGCAAAGCTTCAAGGTCTTCACCGATTTCAGGGTGTTTTTCTAGAGCTGCATTAGCATTGTTGACATAAGTTTGATGGTGTTTGTCATGGTGCAAGTGCATTGTTTCCGCATCGATGTATGGTTCCAAAGCGTCGTATGCATATGGAAGATCTGGTAAGATAATAGCCATCTGTAATACCTCTTTTTCTTTCTATATGAAAATGATAACGCAAACATTCACTTTTTTCAAGTTTTTTGCTTATAGATGAAGAAATCACTGAAATACTTTCTAATAAAACTCTTCGAAAATCAAATTTAAACCTCGTCAACGTCGCCTTGCCGTAGGTATAGTTACTGACTTCGTCAGTTTCATCCGCAACCTCAAAAACATGTTTTGAGCTGACTTCGTCAGTCTTATTTACAACCTCAAAGCAGTGCTTTGAGCAACCTGCGGCTAGTTTCCTAGTTTGCTCTTTGATTTTCATTGAGTATAAAATAAGCAAATCAGCAAGAAACCCACGACAAGATAATATTGACGCGGGATAAAAATTTTTTGAAATATGATTAATTTACCTGGCTAGCAATCTGTAGGAGTGCCTTTTCAAAAAGGAAACCTTTTTCATAAAGACCTGTCTTAATCTGATAGTCTGTCTCAATCAAATAGGAAATAGCTTGCTTCAAAAAGCTCAAAGAAAGTCCTCTTGAATCTCTCAGCGCAAACTTGATTTGATAGGGATTGGGATTGCGTCCGAGAAAACTTCCTAGACTACTTGCAATCTGAGATTCTGTTTGCCCAGATTCCGCCAAAATCTTCACCTGAGTAAAAGTCCGAAATTGTCCTAGCATGACGGCAATCAACTTAATTTCATCTTCACCTTGCAAGGTCAAGTCTCTAACCAAATCGAGCGCCTGATCCATCTTTTTAGTCAGAATAAACTGAGTTAAATCAAAAATATTGTCCTGCAAGGTCTTGGGAATTGCGTTAACAATATCCTCTTCCTCGATAACAGAGTCTTCTTTATAGGACTGTAAAAAGAGGAGATTTTTCTGGATTTCGCTAAATTGAAAACCAGACTTGATGAGGAGATTTTCAAAAGAATGATTGGCAAACTGCAGACCTTCTTTCTGGCTCCACTTTTGAAAATACTGACGCAGTTCTTGTTCTTTAGCTTCTACTGCATCGAAGACCTTGGCATCACGCTTAAGTAATTTAACCAACCGTCTTTTGCTATCCAGCTTTCCTTCTGCAAAGATTATCAACTTGGTTGTTGGTGAAGGATTGTCAAAGTATTCCTCAAATGACTTGAGCTCATCATCTGTCAAAAAGCGCTTTTTAGCAGTTGTGATATCGACAAAATGATCTAATATCACGATTTTCTCATCCGCAAAGAAAGGAAGACTGACCAACTCCAGTTCCACATCCTTGTAAACTACTTCTTTCATATCAAAGTAGGCAAAGTTGAGGTCGGCAGAATCATAACCAATCTGTTTCAATACTTGACTCTTCATCACTTCAAACTGACCCTGATCTGTCCCTGTAAATAGGCTCAGACTAGGTAAATTTGATAAAGTCAACTTCTGACTTTCTTCAATGGCTAGCATCTTCTCTCCTTTCTTCTGATTTTTTAATGAATTTAATCAATATAGCGCAATTTCCCACGGAAATCTTCTAGGCTTTCGTACCCTTTTTCCGCCATGATTGCTTTCAGTTCATTGGTAATACGATCAAAAGCACCAACTCCTTCTTTGTGAAGGGTAGTTCCCACCTGCACCATACTAGCTCCACAGAGGATATGTTCAAAGGCATCTCTACCAGTCAGAACGCCACCTGTTCCGATGATTTGGATTTGAGGATTTAAACGTTGATAAAAGGCGTGAACATTAGCTAGAGCAGTCGGTTTGATATACTCGCCACCAATGCCCCCGAAACCATTTTTAGGACGAATAACGACAGACTCATCTTCTATATAAAGGCCGTTTCCGATAGAGTTGACGCAGTTGACAAACTTAAGAGGATACTTATTGAAAATAGCTGCCGCTTGGTCAAAGTGAACAATGTCAAAATATGGTGGCAATTTAATTCCAAGAGGTTTGGTGAAGTAGGCAAATACCTCTGCCAAAATCCGGTCTGTTGTCTCAAAATCATAGGCAATCTGAGGTTTACCTGGAACATTTGGACAGGAAAGGTTTAGTTCAGTCAGACCACGAAACTCACTCTCTTGGACTTTTTTCAAGATAGTATGGGTTTCCTCTGGAGACATGCCGACTAGAGATAGGAAGAAAGTTCGGTTCGTCTCTTTTTCCTGCAAGTCCAAAAGGTAGTCCAAATAATAGTCTAAGCCATTATTTGGCAAGCCCATAGAGTTGATGGAACCAAGTGGAACATCTTGATAGCGTGGCTCAGGATTCCCCTGACGAAAGTCCAAGGTCGCTGTCTTAGTGACAAAGGTTCCTGCCGCTGAGTTTTTAACCCCTTCTAACTCCTCTATCGTCATACAAGCCACACCTGCTGCATTCATCAAACAATTGTCAAACTCAAAACCAGCAATTTGCGTTTTCGTTGATACCATGATTCTGATCCTCCAGATTCCTTTTATTGCTAATATTATACCATATTTTCAGATTTTCTCTTTGAGAAAGATATTTACAAGAAAAAGGTTCGTTTTTTATCTATTTTTAAAAAGTCTCAAAACTAAATTGATAGAATTTTTAGAAAATTTTTGTTTTTTCTCTTTACAGTTAAAAAAAATTCTGCTATAATGACACACATAATTAAATTAGAATTTAAGGAGAACGATATGACATCTGCTAAAGAATATATCCAAAGCGTGTTTGAAACTGTAAAAGCTCGTAACGGGCACGAGGCTGAGTTCCTTCAAGCTGTTGAAGAATTTTTCAACACTTTAGAACCTGTATTTGAAAAACACCCTGAGTATATCGAAGAAAATATCTTGGCACGTATTACTGAGCCAGAGCGCGTGATTTCTTTCCGTGTTCCTTGGGTTGACCGTGATGGAAAAGTTCAAGTAAACCGCGGTTACCGTGTTCAATTCAACTCAGCTGTTGGACCATACAAAGGCGGACTTCGTTTCCACCCAACTGTAAACCAAGGGATTTTGAAATTCCTCGGATTTGAACAAATCTTTAAAAACGTTTTGACTGGACTTCCAATCGGTGGAGGTAAAGGTGGATCAGACTTCGATCCTAAAGGTAAAACAGATGCTGAAGTGATGCGCTTCTGCCAAAGCTTCATGACTGAACTACAAAAATACATCGGCCCATCACTTGACGTACCTGCTGGTGATATCGGTGTTGGTGGACGTGAGATTGGTTACCTTTACGGTCAATACAAACGCCTTAACCAATTTGATGCTGGTGTCTTGACTGGTAAACCTCTTGGATTTGGTGGTAGCTTGATTCGTCCAGAAGCAACTGGTTACGGTTTGGTTTACTATACTGAAGAAATGCTTAAAGCTAACGGTAACAGCTTTGCTGGTAAGAAAGTGGTTATTTCAGGTTCTGGTAACGTTGCTCAATACGCTCTTCAAAAAGCGACTGAACTTGGTGCAACTGTTATCTCTGTATCTGATTCAAATGGTTATGTCATCGATGAAAATGGTATCGACTTCGATCTATTGGTTGATGTTAAAGAAAAACGTCGCGCTCGTTTGACTGAATATGCAGCTGAGAAAGCAACTGCTACTTATCATGAAGGTTCTGTATGGACTTACGCTGGAAACTATGACATTGCGCTTCCATGTGCGACTCAAAACGAAATCAATGGTGAAGCAGCTAAACGTTTAGTTGCTCAAGGCGTTATCTGTGTATCTGAAGGTGCCAACATGCCAAGCGACCTTGATGCCATCAAAGTTTACAAAGAAAATGGAATCTTCTACGGACCTGCTAAAGCAGCCAATGCCGGTGGTGTAGCCGTTTCAGCCCTTGAAATGAGCCAAAACAGTCTTCGCCTCTCATGGACTCGTGAAGAAGTTGATGGACGTCTCAAAGACATCATGACAAACATCTTCAACACAGCTAAAACAACTTCAGAAACATATGGTCTTGATAAAGACTACCTTGCAGGAGCAAACATTGCTGCCTTTGAAAATGTAGCAAACGCTATGATTGCACAAGGTATTGTTTAAGATTCATTTGCTTAATCCTCAATCGCTACGATTGGGGATTTTTATGTTGAATCCAAAAAACTCACCATTAACAGTGAGTTTTAACATCAGAATTTATTTTACTTTCATTAGGGCAGATGACAAACATTCAACAATCTCATCAACTGCTTCATCTATGTTTATAGTTCCTTCATCATTCAACATCATGGGAATAAGATAAGAAAAACTCAATGCTAAGATGTAACGAACAATTCTTTCATTTGACCAATTTAGAATAAGTCCCTTTTCTTTAAATTGATTTAAAACAGGGCTAATTGGTTCTATTATAGATTGAACAATAATATTTCCTAACTGGATAGAAAGATTTTTATCAATAAAAGAACGCCCCAAGAGAATTTTAACATGCATTTGGTTCTCCTGAATGAAAAAGAGCCTATCTCGAACAATACTTTTTAAAAAGAAGGGAAAAGTTTCCTGATCTACTGTGAATTTCTTTTCTGAGAAATCCGCAATCACTTCTGGAATAACCTGTTCTAGAAAAGTAGATAAAATGGCTTCTAAAATACCTTCCTTCGTTTTAAAGTAACTAAAAACAGTTCCTTCTGACACTCCAGCTCGTTCGGCAATAAGGCTGGATGTTGTATTCTCAAATCCAATTTCTGAGAATAATTTTAAGCTTGATAATAATACTCGACGTTGTTTCAAGCTCAAGTTGCTAACTTCTAACGTCTGAGCATACTTTTGTTCTAAACTTTCCATCGCTAGCACCTCTCTCCTACTCTCTTACTTTTACGACTTTTTTGCCTCGACTGTGTCCCATTTTCAGACTACGATAGGCTTCTCTAACTGACTTTAGAGAAAAGTCATACACTTGATCAATTTTCAGCTGAACCTTCCCGTCTGAGACCATTTCAGCTAAAGTGCTAAAATCATCGTATGTAGAATGTCTCGGACCAGTAAACTGAGCACCTTTTATCATAACATAGGGTGAAGGTACTAATGTCCCAATAGCTGTTCCCTTCAAACCTAAACTAAAAGCCAATCTAACATAATCAGATCCATAACAATCCAAAAACTTTGTAATAGGCGTTGGACTAGCTGATAGAAGAGCCTTCTTGATGTTCTCTTCGTAACTTACTGGTATGGCACCTAAAGACTTCAGATACTCTGCATTTTTCTTACTTGCTATTCCAATCACTGTCGACCCCTTAGCAACTGCATACTGTACTGCAATACTTCCAATACCTCCTGCTGCAGCTGAAATAACAACAGTATCTCTTGAATTTAAACCTATTCTTCTAAAAGCCCCACCCACAGTTAGAGCAGCTACTCCCATAGTAGCTGCGTGAGTCATGTCGATCATCTCTGGATTCAATACAATTTCTGATTCATTGACACAAATTTCTGTTGCTAAAGCTCCCCTCTTAGTTCCCAAACCAGGATCGCTAATCATTGTTCCAAACACCTTATCTCCTACTGAAAACCTAGTTACTTCATTTCCAACTTCTGTAATAACTCCAGAAAAATCTCTCCCCACACCTCTTGGAAATAAAGATGATTTGGATTCAAACCAACGACTTGGTTTCCGTAATTTCGTTATAAAAGATAAAAATCGAAGGGTTTTCGCTCCCTCAAAAGTTTTATAATCAATAGGATTTAAACCAACAGCATGAACTTCTACTCTCACCTGATTTACATCCAAGGCTGTAGAGTCGATCTTCAGCAAATCCAAGACCTCTTCGTTACCGAAACGACTATACTCTATTGCTTCAACAACCATTTTCTTTACTCCTTAATTTCACAAAAATTGAGTGAACACTCATTTTTATAAATTATACTCTTAATTTGTAAGAAAATCAATATTATCGTTTGATAACGATTTATAACATGATACAAATATCCATCATTTCGATTTACAAATATGATTCTTTCAATCTAACTCTCCTCACTTTTAAAGATTCCTTTCCATTTTTGCCCCATGGAATAAAAAAATAAAAAGGCTCTATAATATTTGTAGTGGGTAAATCCCCTATGGATATTATGGAGCCTATTTTGTTGTAGAAAAAAAGTCCCATAAGATCTATAATGAAAAGCGACAAAACAACTCATTAGAAAGATTC